>JAABPT010000222.1 GCA_011391855.1 Burkholderiales bacterium | reverse complement strand
GGGATGCCCAGCGATTCGGCACGCTGACGCTGCACGCGCAGGAAGGCGCGCGGCGCGTCGGCGTGCAGCGAGGTGTCCAGCGCCGTGATATCGGGCGTGGCGGCAAAGGCCTGCGCCACGCGTTCGGCCAATTGCTGGCGACCGGCTTCGCTGGGGCCGTAGACCTCGGCCACCAGCGGGCTCATCACCGGCGGGCCGGGCGGCACTTCCACCACCTTCAGCCGCGCGCCGTGGCGGGCGGCGATCTTCTCCAGCTCCGGCCGCAGGCGCTGCGCGATGGCGTGGCTCTGCTCGTCGCGGTGTTTCTTGTCGACGAGGTTGATCTGCAGGTCGCCCTGCTCGGCGTCGGCGCGCATGTAGTACTGGCGCACCAGGCCGTTGAAGGTGATGGGGCTGGCGGTGCCGGCATAACCCTGCATGTCCAGCACCTCGGGCTGGCGGGCCAGGAAGCCGGCCATCTCGTGCAGCGCGGCGGCGGTATCTTCCAGCGGCGTGCCGGCGGGCATGTCCACCACGAGCTGGAATTCGCTCTTGTTGTCGAAGGGCAGCATCTTCAGCACCACCCACTGCACGGCGGCCATGCCCACCGACAGCGCCAGCGCCACCAGGATGCCGGCCAGCAGCAGCCAGCGCTTGCGGGCACTCTCCAGGAACGGCGTCAGCAGGCCGGCGAACAGGCGCGACATGGCCGCGGTGATGCGGCCGGGCGCTGGCGCGCCTTGCGCGTGATCGCCCAGCGTGTCGTGCGACTTCATCAGCTTCAGCGCCAGCCAGGGCGTCACGGTGAAGGCGATGCCCAGCGACAGCGCCATGCCCAGGCTGCTGTTGATGGGGATGGGGCTCATGTACGGCCCCATCAGCCCGCTCACGAAGGCCATCGGCAGCAGCGCCGCAATCACCGTGAGCGTGGCCAGGATGGTGGGGCCGCCGACTTCGTCCACCGCCACGGGAATGATGTCCTTCAGCGGGCGCGTGGGGTCCAGCAACTGGTGGCGGTGGATGTTCTCCACCACCACGATGGCGTCGTCGACCAGGATGCCGATGGAGAAGATCAGCGCGAACAGGCTCACGCGGTTGAGCGTGAAGCCCCAGGCCCAGCTGGCAAACAGCGTGGCGGTGAGCGTGAGAATGACCGCCGCGCCCACGATGACGGCCTCGCGCTTGCCCAGCGCCAGACCCACGAGCAGGATCACCGAGGCGGTGGCGAAACCCAGCTTCTGGATCAGCTTGTTGGCCTTCTCGGCCGCGGTGGCGCCGTAGTCGCGCGTGATGGTGGCTTCGATGCCGGCGGGAATGACGGTGTTGCGCAGCTCCTCCACGCGCTGGCGCGCGGCGCGCGCCACGTCCACGGCGTTTTCGCCCGGCTTCTTGGTCACCGTCAGCGTGACGGCGGGGTAGCCGGCGCCGGGGTCGGCGGCGGCAGGCTGGCTTTCGGTGGCCGCCGTGGCGGCTCCGGCCCCCGGCGTGTACCAGACATAACGCGCCGGTTGCGCCGCGCCGGCCTCCACCTTCGCCACTTCGCGCAGGTAGACCGGCTTGCCCTGGTGCACGCCTACGACGAGGTCTTCCACGTCGGCGGCCGAGCGCAGGAATTCACCCGTCTCCACCACCAAAGAACGGGTCGGCCCGGTGCCGGCGTCGTCGATCACGGTGCCGGCGGGCATGGCCTGGTTGGCCGCCGACAACGTCTGCTTCAGGCGCAGCACGTCGACGCCGCGCTCGCGCAGCTTCTCGGGCTGCAGCGTCACCTGCACGGTGCGGCCGGGGCCGCCGATGGTCTGCACCTCGCGGCTGCCGGGCACGCGCTTCAGCTCGGACTCCATGGCGTGCGCCACGCGCTCCAGGTCGACGCCGCTGGTGCCTTCGCGACCCCACAGCGTGACGGCCAGCACCGGCACGTCGTCGATGCCCTTGGGCCGCACGATCGGCGGCAGCGTACCCAGGCCAGCCGGCAGCCAGTCCTGGTTGGCGTTGAGCACGTCGTACAGGCGCACCAGCGCCTCGGTGCGCGGCACGCCCACTTCGAACTGCACCGTCATCACCGCCATGCCGGGGCGGCTGACCGAATAGGTGTGCTCGATGCCGGCGATCTGGCTCAGCACATGCTCGGCCGGCCGCGCCACCATGTTCTGCACGTCGGCGCTGCTGGCGCCCGGGAAGGCGATCAGCACGTTGGCCATGGTGACGTTGATCTGCGGCTCTTCCTCGCGCGGCGTCACCAGCACGGCGAAGACACCGAGCAGCAGCGCCACCAGCGCCAGCAGCGGCGTCAGCGCGTTGGACTGGAAGGCGCGGGCCAGGCGACCCGAAACGCCCATGGCGGGGGCGCTCTCGGCGCTGGCCGGCGTGGGATGCGGGCTCATCGCGGGCTCGCTCACTGCGCGGCCGGCACGGCGCCGGCCAGCCCGGCACGCACCGGGTCGAGCGCGACGCGCTCACCAGGCTTCAGGCCGGCCAGCACTTCAACGACGCTGCCCTGCGTGGCGCCCAGGCGCACGGCCTTGAGCACGAAGCGGCTGTCCTGCGCGGCGTAGACGGCCGTCAGTTCGCCGCGGCGCAGCACTGCGGCGGCCGGCACCGTCAGGCGGCTCGGGGCAGCTGGGGTCGCGGCCGCGGCAGGGCCGCCAGCGAAACGCACACGCACGTTCTGGCCGGGCGCCAGGCCGGCGCTGTCGGAAGCCGACAGGTCCAGCCGCCATTCGACGGTCTGCGACACCGGGTCGGTGCCCGGCAGTTCGGTTCTCGCCGCGGGCGTCACCCAGCGGCTGTCGGCGCCGCCCGGCAATTGCACCTGCACGCCGGCGGCACCACGCGCCGCAGCGGTACGCGAAGCCGGCAACTGCACCACGGCGCGCATGCGGCCCGGTGCATACAGCGTCACGAGCGGGCGGCCGGGCGCGGCCAGTTCGCCGGCTTCCACGTGGGTGGCCAGCACGATGGCGTCGAACGGCGCCGTCACGGCGGCAAAACTGCGCGCCAGCGCCGCCTGCGAGCGGCCCGACTGCGCCTGCTGCACGCCGGCCTGTGCCGCCTTGAGCTGGGTATCGGCAATGTCCTGCGCGGCCTGGCTGACGAAGCCCTGCGTGCGCAAGTCGCGCGTGCGCTGGGCATGCAGCCGTGCATTGCTCAGTTCGGCCTGGGCCTGGGCCAGCGCGGCGTCGGTGCGTGCCAGGCCGGCTTGCGCGTCGCGTTCGTCGATGCGCGCCAGCAGTTGACCGGCCTTGACGCGGTCGCCAGCCTCCACCGCCAGTTGCAGCACGTTGCCGCCGAGTTGTGCGGCCACCGTGCTCTGCTGCAGCGCTTCCAGGTTGCCGTCGATTTCGAAACCGGTGCCGGCGGCACCGGTGCCGACCACCACCGTGGGCACTGCGGGAGGCGGGGCGGGAGGCGGGGCGGGCGGTGCGGCGAGCGCCGGGCCGGCGCCGAGCAGGGCCGCCAGCGAGACTAGGGAGACCAGGGCGGCCGTCAGGACGCGCCGGCGGACGCCGGACGCGGGCTTGCGGAGGCTTGCTTCGTATACCATGGCGGGTATCTTAGCATATACCCATTAGGGTATCAACTCCAGGCCGCCGGCGGGGTCGGGTCCGGGTGCCGCGGCACGGTTCCCGGCCCTGGGGCGCTCTAGAAGGGAATGTCGTCGTCCATGTCGTCGAAGCCGGTGGACGAGCGCGCGGCCGGTTTGGGCGCCGGCGCCGGCGCGGGCGCGGCGGCACTGCGGGCCGGCGGCGCGCTGCGCGGGGCAGGGGCCGAGCCCATCTCGTCGCCACCACCACCGCCTTCGCGGCTGCCGAGCATCGTCATCTCCTGCGCGATGATCTCGGTGGTGTACTTGTCCACGCCTTCCTTGTCGGTCCACTTGCGCGTCTTCAAGCGGCCTTCGATATAGACCGACTTGCCCTTCTTCAGGTACTCGCCGGCGATCTCGGCCAGCCGGTCGTAGAAGACGACGCGGTGCCACTCGGTCTCCTCCTGGCGCTCGCCGCTGGTCTTGTCCTTCCACTGCCGGCTGGTGGCGATGGTGACGTTGCAGATGGCTGAGCCGCTGGGGCCGTAGCGCACTTCGGGGTCCTTGCCGAGGTTGCCGATGAGGATGACTTTGTTGACTGAGGCCATGGTGGGCTCCAAGGGGCGGTAACGGGTGGCGGGGGGTGGCAGG
>JAABPT010000221.1 GCA_011391855.1 Burkholderiales bacterium | reverse complement strand
AACGGTTGCGCACTGCCATGATCCTCTCCCTGAAATTGCGCGAAGCAGGCTCGTCTGCGGCACGCGCGCACCGGCGGCGCGCGTCGTGCCGCGGGCCTACCTATTGCCTGGCCATCGCCATGCGGATCGCGTCGGCCGGATCGATCAGGTGCTTGCCGTCGTCTTCGGCGATCGACAGCATCACGCCCTTGATCTTGCCGGTGAACGTGTTGTCGCCCGCCCGGTAGTCCGGCGAAACGGAGGAACCGCCGTCCTTGCCGACGTCGCAGCCGTCGTCGGCTGAGAAGATCATGGCCAGGGTCGCACCCACCACGCCTTCGCCGTCCTTGTTGCCGTCCACGTACAGGGTGACCTTGCCGCCCTTGCCCAGGCCGCCGCCGTCGTAGGCGAACTCCATGCGGACCTGGTGTTCGCCCGGCGACAGCTCCGTGGCGCCCTGCGCGAAGAAGTGCTTGAAGCCGCCCCAGTTGTAGCAGTACTTGAGCTTGCCTTCGTGCACGTACAGGCACCAACCGCCGATATCGGCGCCCTGGGCGATGATCACGCCCTTCGCCCCGCCTTCCGGCACCACGATGTTGGCCGTGACCGAGTGCGACTTGTTCTTGATGTTGATGACGCAGTTCTCGGAAAGATGCCCCATGTTGCCGGTGAGCAACTGGGTCTTACCCTTGACCAGCACCGGGCGACCGGCGGTGTCGGGATTGATCTTCTCGAACATGCGGTCGTCGAGCGGCAGCACCTTGTAGCGCGCGGCCTCGATGATGAACAGCCGCTGCATCTCGCGCAGCTTGTCCGGCATCTCCTTGGCGAGGTCGCGGGCCTGGCTCCAATCGGTGTTGGTGTTGTAGAGCTCCCAGACGTCGTCGTCGAGCGGGATGCGCGGCCCCTGGATCCAGGGCGTGTAGTGCTTGGTCACCGCGGTCCAGCCCTTGTGGTAGATGGCGCGGTTGCCCATGACTTCGAAATACTGGGTGTCGTGGTGTTCGGCGGCCCCGGCGTCATTGAACGAGTGCAGCATGCTGGTGCCGTCGATCGGGTCCTGGGTGATGCCGTCCACCGAGATCGGCTCGGGGATGCCCGCCGCCTCCAGGATGGTCGGGGCCACGTCGATGACGTGGGAGAACTGCGTGCGCAGCTCGCCCTTGGCCTGGATGCCCTTGGGCCAATGCACGATGGTGCCGTTGCGGGTGCCGCCCCAGTGCGAGGCCACCTGCTTGGTCCACTGGAAGGGCGTGTTCATGGCGTGCGCCCAGCCCACTGCGAAGTGGTTGTAGGACTCAGGGCCACCCAGCTTGTCCATGCGCTCGGTGAGGTATTCGGCAGTCTCCAGGGCCTGCAGGCCGTTGAAGTAGCTCATCTCGTTGTAGCAGCCGTTGATGGAGCCCTCGGCCGAGGCGCCGTTGTCACCGATGATGTAATAGATCAGCGTGTTTTCCATCGCGCCGATCTTCTCGAGCGTGTCGAACAGCCGTCCGACGTGGTGGTCGGTGAACTCCAGGAAGCCGGCGTAGACCTCCATCTGGCGGCGCAGCGCCGGCTTGAAGGCCTCGGGCATCTCGTCCCAGGACGGCACGTCCTTCGGGCGCGGGGTGAGCTGTGCGTCAGCCGGGATCACGCCGAGCTTCTTCTGCCGTGCGAAGGTTTCCTCGCGCAGGGCGTCCCAGCCCGCGTCGAACTTGCCCTTGTACTTGTCCGCCCATTCCTTGGCCACGTGGTGCGGCGCATGGGTCGCGCCCGGCGCGAAGTAGGTGAAGAACGGCTTGTCCGGGGCCATCGCCTTCTGCTGCTGGATCCAGCCGATGGCGCGGTCGGTCATGTCCTCGACCAGGTGGTAGCCCTCTTCGGGCGTCTTGGGCGCATTGATCGGGGTCGTACCCTCGAACAGGGCCGGGTACCACTGGTGCGCCTCGCCGCCGATGAAGCCGTAGAAATACTCGAAGCCGCTGCCGCCGGTCGGCCACTGGTCGAAGGGACCTGTGGGGCCGGACTGCCAGACCGGCACTTCATGGCACTTGCCGAACTGGGCGGTGTTGTACCCGTTGAGCTTGAGCGTCTTGGCCAGCGGAGCCATCGAATTGGGCAGCACGGAGGAGTAGCCCGGCTGGCCGGTGGCGATCTCGGTGATGCCCGCCATGCCGGCGTTGTGGTGGTTGCGGCCGGTCAGCAGCGCCTGGCGCGTGGCCGAGCAGATGGCGGTGGTGTGGAAGCGGTTGTACTTGAGCCCGCCCGCCGCCAGGCGCTCGGCCATGGGCGTGGCGATGGGGCCGCCGAAGGCGCTCGAGGCGCCGAAGCCACAGTCGTCGATCAGCACGATCAGCACGTTGGGCGCACCTTCCGGCGGCAGCAACTGCTCGATCGGCGTCATCACCATGTCGGGGTCCTTGGCGTCGTACGGGACGAACCTCGCGTGCGTGGTGTTGCGCATCGGCAGATGGCTGCGGGGCTTCTTGTCGTTGCTGCTCATGGCTGGCTCCTTGTGGGATCGATGATCGCGATCAGGGGGTGAGTCGGTGGGTTGGCTGGCGCCCGGGACTAGCCGGGAAGCGCGTCTGCCGTTGGACGTGGCTCCGCGACGCCCGGCGGCGCCATGCCCTCGGCATCAGCCTGGGCGATGGAAGCCATCAGCTCGGCCGGATAGCGGCCGCGGCGGATCAGCTGGGCCATGGCTTCGAATGCCGGGGCGGTGTGGGTGTAGAACAGCTCCAGGCCCGGGCAGAGGTAGTTCTGGCCGGCCTCCCCGTCGCGCGAGGCGGCAAAACGATCCTTCGGGCAGCCGCCGTTGCACCAGTGGCGCACGCTGCAGGTGCGGCACTGCGCGGTGAGGGTGTCGAGCTTGTCCTGGCCGAACTTGCGCTGCCTGGGCGAGTCGACCAACTCACGCATGTGGGTCTGGTGGATGTTGCCCAGCAGATACTTCGGCTCCACGAAGTGGTCGCAGGCGTACAGGTCGCCGTTGTGTTCCAGCACCGGGCCCAGGCCGCAGGTCGGCGCATGCACGCAAAGCAGGTGGCGGCCGAACGAGGCCTCCAGGGTGACATCGAACAGCTGCACGTAGACCTGGCCGATGTCGTGCCGCACCCACTCCTCGAAGATGTCCACCAGGAACTGGCCGTACTGGCGACCGCCCACCGAGCGTTCGGTGACCAGGTTGCCTTGCTGGGTATAGAGCAGGCGCTTCTTGCCGGGTTGCTCGCTCCAGCCCTGGTTGGCGACCTCCAGGGTCTCGGCGCTGGCGCGTTCGACGATGGGGATGAACTGCAGCCATTTCGCGCCCAGTTCGTCGCGGAAGAAGCGGTACACGTCGCGGCCGTGCTTTTCATTGGCGGCATTGACGGTGCACAGGATGTTGACGTCGACCTGGTGCTTGGCGAGGTAGTTCCAGGCCCGCATCACCAGGTCGAAGGTGCCCTTGCCGCGCCGGTCCACCCGGTAGGCGTCGTGCATCTCGCGCGGGCCGTCCATGCTCAGCCCGACCAGGAACCCGTGCTGCTTGAAGAACGCGCACCAGTCGTCGTCCAGCAGCAGCCCGTTGGTCTGGAAGGTGTGCTGCACGCGCTGGCCGGGCCTGAGGTACTTCTGCACCAGGGCCACGGAATGCCGGAAGAACTCCAGCTTCATCAGCGTCGGCTCGCCGCCCTGCCAGGCGACGACGACTTCGGCGCCAGGCTGCGACTCCAGCAGCTGGAAGATGTAGGTCTCCAGCGTCGCCTCGGACATGCGGCTGCGGTCGTTGGGGTACAGCGCCTCCTTCGACAGGAAGAAGCAGTACGTGCAGTCGATGTTGCACGTCGACCCGCTGGGCTTGGCCAGCAGGTGGAAGTCCCGCGGCGTGCCGGCAGCGCTCATTGGGTGGCGCCGGCGCGGGCGGCGTCGAGCTGCTTGCGCAGGGTCCTGGCCCAGCCGCGCGCCAGGCGCGTGGCGTCCGCGACATTGTCCACGCGCGTAATGCGGCGCATGCGCGTCGAGGCGTCGCCTTCCTCGTGGTCGTAGACCCGCATGATGGCTTCGCCGCTGGGCGAATCACGCAGTTCGGCCACCAGGGTCATTTCGCCGGTGGAAACGGCATAGACGTCCTTGCGGGCCACGGTGGGCAGGTCGGGAGCGACGATGTAGAGGTCGATGATGCGCACCTCGAGTTCCAGCACGTCGTCGGCGG
>JAABPT010000220.1 GCA_011391855.1 Burkholderiales bacterium | reverse complement strand
ATAACCAGGCACCGCCCGGCGCTGCGGTAGCTGACGGTGCCCACGGGGTCGGCGGCCGGCAACTGTGCCGCGGCCAGCAGCGCAGCGATCTTCGGCGTGGCCTGTCGGCCTTCCTGCGACCAACCGGCCGTTTCGCGGATATTGACGAAGTGAATCGGCCGCTCCTGCACGCTGGCCGCGCCTTCGGTTTCCTCGTTGAGTTCCAGGAACAGGCGGCTTTCCTGCGTGCAGGCCACCAGCAGTTCATCGCCGCGGGCGGTGGTGTC
>JAABPT010000219.1 GCA_011391855.1 Burkholderiales bacterium | reverse complement strand
GTGTCCTTCGCTGCGCGCTGGAAGTACACCGCCTCGCGGCGGCACAACAGGGTGTGGGTGACTTCCAGTCCGTCGGTGCTGGCGCCGGGGGTCTTGGCCAGGGCGCTGCGCAGCGCGGCGGCGTCCAGCGGCAGGGTCTGGTTGCAGTTGCAGATCAGGGTTTTCATCAGGCCGCAGGTTCTCAGGACGAAGGCCGCGCGCCAGGGGGCGCCGCGCAAAGCGCAGGATTATGGTCTTGCGTCCAGAGGCCGGCGCAAAGGCCCTGCCGGGCTAGACTGCAGCATGGATTTGCCCATGGAGTTGCCGCCAACCGACCCCGGCCCGCGCGCCGAGCCCGCGGCACGTCCCGGCATCCAGGTCGCTGTGGTGATGGAGCGCGTGGCGCAGCCCAATCAGTGGGAAGACTTCTCGTTCCGCGTGTCCGAGGTCATCCCCGACGAGGGCATCTTCGGGTTGGCGCCGCGCAAGCTGTTCGACGACGGCAAGCATTCGCGCTGGCTCTACCCGGGCTTTCGCATCGAACTCTTCGCCGACGAGTGCAAGGGTTATTTCCTCAACCTCACCTCGGGCCGGCCGGCCTGGTTCGTGATGTGGCGGCTGGACGAGTCCGACCCGTCGCTGGCATTGCCGCAAGCGGTGAGCGTGTCCTACATCGAAGGTGACCGCTGGATGGCGGCCGAGGAACGCGTGGACAACGTGCCGCTGGCCGACACCTTATGCGAATGGCTGCGCGTTTTCACCAACGCGAATTTCAGGCCGGACCAGCCGCGCAAGCAACGCACCGCCTCCTTTCTCAGCCCGCAAGAGCGGGACAAATTGGCCTGAAGGCCACGAGTGCAATGACGGGCAACGAAGCGGACGAAAACTTCTTCTCGCGGTGGTCCAGGCGCAAGGCCCAGGTTCGACAGGAAACGGCGCCACCCGTGCCGCCGGTGGTCGAGGCTGAACAGCCCGCCCCGGCAGAATCAGCCTCTGTGCTGGCCAGGGCACCGGTCACGACCGCCCGTACGGCCCAAACGTCCGACACGGCCGAGGCGGCGGAGCGACCCGAAGCAGAGCGCCCACCCGCCGGCAGGTCAGTGCCGCCGCCGACGCTGGAAGAAGTGAAGAGCCTGACACCCTCGTCCGACTTCTCGCGTTTCGTGGCGCCCGGTGTCGATTCAGGCGTGAAGAACGCCGCCATGAAGAAGTTGTTCACCGATCCGCACTTCAACGTGATGGACGGGCTGGACACCTACATCGACGACTATGGCCGGGCCGACCCCATTCCGAAGTCCATGCTGAGGCAGATGGTGCAGGCCCGCATGCTGGGCTTGCTCGACGACGAGATGGAAGAGCAGCCGGTGCCTGCCGAGGCTGTGGCGCACGCTGAGCTGGGGACTGCAGACGGGGTCGATCCGACCCCATCGGCGACCGTAGCCACCGATCAGCGCCAGGCGGTGCCTGAGACGGCTCAGATCGAAGCCGCGCACGATGCGGTGCTGCAGGAGCCGTCGATGCCCCCAGAGGAACGGATCACGAGCAGGCCCGAGCCGCCAGCGGTTTGATTTCGAACGCACCAGCGCCCCAGGCGCGGCAAGGCAGGGTCTACGGTCGCTGCGGCAGGTTCAGCAGCGGCAACTGAGCGACGAAAGCCCGCTCATCGTCGCCATCTTCCAGGCACCGCAGATCCAGGCGCAACTGCCCGTCCTCGATGCGACCGATCACCGGCACCGGCAAGGCCCGGAACGCCGCTGCCAGCCGGTCCGGAAAACCGCCCGCACGCTTCGCCCCCGCCGGCGCGCCGATGGCCAGGCAGGCGCTGTCGAGTCGATCGACCGGCAGCGAGCCGCTGCCGATCTGGCTGCGGCATGGCTGCACCTGCACGGTGGCGCGGTCTCCCAGCGCCTTTGCCAGCGGCGGCGCCACGCGCTCGGCCAGCGCGCGGATATTCTCTGCGGACCGCGTCAGCAGGCGCAACGAGGGCAGCCGCTGTGCCAGCCGGTCGGGGTCGCGGTAGAGCTTCAGCACCGCCTCCAGGGCCGCGATCGTCATCTTGTCCAGACGGAGCGCGCGCTTGAGCGGGTTGCGCTTGATGCGCGCCACCAGGGACTTCTCGCCGACGATCAGGCCGGCCTGGGGCCCGCCCAGCAGCTTGTCGCCACTGAAGGTGACGAGTTGCGCGCCATGCGCCACCGTCTGCGCCGGTGTCGGCTCCGCCGGCAAGCCCCAGCGGGTGAGGTCGACCAGCGTGCCGCTGCCCAGGTCCACGGCAAAGGGAATGCCGCGCTCGCGGCACAGCGCCGCCAGTTCGGGCTCGGGCACGGCCGCGGTGAAACCCTGCACCGCATAGTTGCTGGTGTGCACCTTCATCACCAGCGCCGTGCGCGGCGAAATGGCCTCGGCATAGTCGCGCAGGTGGGTGCGGTTGGTGGTGCCCACTTCGACCAGCCTGGCGCCGGCGCGCCGCATGATGTCGGGGATGCGAAAGGCGCCGCCGATCTCGACGAGTTCGCCGCGCGACACCAGCACTTCCTTGCCGGAGGCGAGGGTGCTCAGCAGCAGCAGCACCGCCGCGGCGTTGTTGTTGACGGCGGTAGCGGCCTCGGCACCCGTGAGTTCGCGCAACAGGCCTTCGATGTGGTCGTCGCGGTCGCCACGCTCGCCGCTCGCCAGGTCGTATTCCAGATTCGTCGGTCGGCTCATCGCCGCGGCCACGGCCTGCACGGCCTCGGGCGGGGCGAGGGCGCGTCCCAGGTTGGTGTGCAGCACCGTGCCGGTCAGGTTGAAGACGGGCTTGAGGTGCGGCGCGGCCCGCTCGTCGAGCACCGCCCTGCAATGGTCTTCGAACTGCAGGGGGTCGAAGGCCTGGCCAGCTGCGGATTCGCGCCAGCGCGCCAGGTGAGCGCGGGCGGCCGCCAGCACGGGTCCACGCCCATGGAGATCGGCCAGGGTGCGCAGCGCCGGGCGGTCCAGCAGCCGGTCGAGCGAGGGCGGCCGGTGCTGCGCAGGACGTGGCGGACTGACAGGATCGTCCGGCGTCATGAAGGAGTGGCGGAAGAGCGTGGGAGTCGAACCCACCTGGGACCGCATGGCGGCCCCACCCGATTTTGCAGACCGGACGCCCCACCGGGGAACGATCCTCTTCCTCTGAATTCAAGCACGGCTGGCCGCCGAACAGGTCGGTGGCGTCGCGCCGGATCTTGCGCCCTTCGGGATCGCGCTTCGTGAAGCCGATCTGATCGAAGAACTCGACCAGCGGCAAGGAAAGGTGCCGACTCATCCCCAACGATTCTCGCAGATCCTTCACGTTCAGCCGCTGGTGGGGGTCGGCCCGCGCCAGCTTCTGGGCGGCCTGCGCGAGGGCGCGCAGGTGCTGCGGTTGCACGAAATATTCCTCACTGACGGCGTAGATCTTGCCGAATCGGGCGAGCTTGTCCAGCAGATGCATCACCTGGTTGCGGTGCAGGGTGCGGTCGCGGGCGAGCAGGTCGGTGAGCTTGGGCGGGTGGATGCCTCCTTCGTCCAGCCAGGGCCGCAGGCGCTCCCAGAGCGCCTTCTCGTTCGGCCGCAAGGCCACTTCGTGGCCCGCCAGCCGAAGGCTGGAGCCGGCTCGCTGCAAGGTGCCGTCGCCGATGAGTTCACGCAGCAGATGGTTGAACACCGGCGCCCGCACCTTGACGGCTGACTGCTTCTGCAGCAAGGCGGGTGCGAGACCGGGGCTGTCGGGCTGTTGCCGGTGATGCTCGGCCAAGGCTTCGGTCAGCGAGGCTGCCACGCGCTCGAGCTGGCCCGGAGCAAACAGGCGGGTCACGCCAGCGTCGGTCAGCGCGCAGTGGGCGACCGCCTGCAAGACGGCTTGTCGCCGGGCCGGCTGCAGGTTCCAAGCCACGAAGAAGC
>JAABPT010000218.1 GCA_011391855.1 Burkholderiales bacterium | reverse complement strand
CCGGCCTCATCTACTACCTCGTGCGCGAAAACCACCGCGAGGGTTATCCGCTGGAGAAGGAAGAAGGCCGCAGCAGCGCGGTGACGGGCTGGCCGATCCCCGGCCCCAAGGTCTTCAAGCTGGCGCACG
Source organism: Burkholderiales bacterium (assembly GCA_011391855.1). Classification (GTDB taxonomy): domain Bacteria; phylum Pseudomonadota; class Gammaproteobacteria; order Burkholderiales; family Burkholderiaceae_C; genus Rubrivivax. Next base: position 4,028 of record JAABPT010000218.1, on the reverse strand, counting down.
GTGGCGAGGCGGTGGTGCCGAATGCGCCGTCGACGCGGGCGCTGATGGCCGAGCCGGCGCACGCCTGGGCCGGTGCGCCGCTGGTGCCCACGGGCGCCAACCCCATGCTCGACGGCGTGGGCCCCGGCTCCTGGGTCGAGCGCGCCGACGTGCCCGACATGGACTTCGAAGGCGCCGTGAAGATCGTGCCGCTGCGCGTGGCCACCGATTTCCGCATCTCCGACAAGGACGCCGACCCGCGCGGCCTGCCGGTGGTGGGCGACGACGGCGAAACCGGCGGCACCGTGGTCGACCTCTGGGTCGACAAGGCCGAGAGCCTGTTCCGCTATATCGAGGTGGAACTGACCGGCGGCGCGCGCCGCGTGCTGTTGCCGATGAATTTCGCGCGCATCAAGAAGGACCGCGTCGCCGTGAAGTCGATCCTGGGCCACCAGTTCGCCCACGTGCCAGGCACCAAGAGCGCCGACCAGGTGACGCAGCTCGAAGAAGAAAAGATCATGGCCTATTACGGCGCCGGCACCTTGTATGCCGAGCCGTCGCGGGTCGATCCACTCGTTTGAAGCGCCTGGAGCGAATATGAAACCCGCGCATCGACACACCCTGCACAACCACGAGCACGAATTCGAGGCCGCGCCAGGCCTGCCCGAACCGCTGCCGCCCGGCGAGCGTCTGCTCTGGCAAGGCAGCCCCGACTGGCGCGTGCTGGCGCGCCGGGCCTTCCACCTGCGCAAGCTGGCGGCCTATTTCGGCGCGATGCTCGTGCTGCGCGTGGCCTTCCTGTTGAACGACGGCGCGGCGCTGAGCGAAGCCCTGCGCTCGACCGTGGGCCCGCTGGCGCTGGCGTCGCTGGGCCTGGGGCTGGTAGCGCTGATGGCCTGGCTGTCGGCGCGGTCCACCGTCTACACGATCACCGACAAGCGCGTGGTCATGCGCATCGGCATCGTGCTCACGCTCACTTTCAATATCCCGTTCAAGCGCATCGCCGCGGCCGGCCTGCATCTGGACACTGGCGGCACCGGCGACCTGCCGCTCACGCTGCTGGGGCCGGACCGCATCGCCTACTTGCACCTGTGGCCGCACGCGCGGCCGTGGCGCCTGGGCAAGCCCGAACCCATGCTGCGCAGCGTGCCGCAGGCGGCACTGGTGGCGCAGGTGCTGAGCGAAGCCTGGTCGCAGGCCACCGGTGTGGCTGCATCGGCAGCTGCCCCCACGGTGAGCCCGGCGCAGCCGGCAAGTGGACTGGGGCAGGGCCGCCGCCAGCCTGCACTGGCCCGCGGTTGAAGGACGCCAGCGCATGTTTGCCGTGAACACCACTGCCCCAACCGCCTCCGCCGCCCCGGCGGCCGACACCATGCCGCGCGGCCCGCTGCTGGCCATCGGTGCGCTGCTGCTCGTCGTGCTGGTCGGCGTGGCCGGCGTGCGCCTTTCGGGCGTCGACATCCGCGAGCCCGACGCTGCGGCCGTGGCCACGCGCAGCCTGCGCTTCGAAGACCGGCCCGACGGCAGCGTGGCCGTGCTCGACGCCACGAGCGGCCGGCAGGTCCATGCCATCCAGGGCGAGGCCGGTTTCCTGCGCGGCGCGCTGCGCGCCATGGCCCGCGAGCGCCGCAAGCAAGGCCTGGGTTCGGCGCCGCCGTTCGAGCTCATCGCACGCGCCGACGGCCGGCTGACGCTGGTGGACCCGGCCACCGGCGAGCGCGTCGACCTCGAATCCTTCGGTCCCACCAATGCCGGCGCCTTTGCGCAGCTGCTCACCGCCCAGCCCGTGGCGGCGCGTTGAGCCTTACAGGAGTTCCACCATGACCGCCGCCCAGATGATTGCCACCCCCGACGAAGCCGCGCGCAAGGCCAAGGAAAACACGCTGCTCAGCCCGCGCTTCTACACCACCGATTTCGCGGCCATGGACCGCATCGACGTGAGCCCCATCCGCGCCGAGTGGGACACCATGATGGCCGAGTACGAAGGCGACAACAACCACGACCATTTCCAGCGCAACGAACAGTTCGCCAAGGAAGTGGCCGAGGTCTTTTCGCAGGTGTCGCCCGAATTGCGCAAGGAATTCCTGGAATTCCTGATCACCAGCGTGACCTCTGAATTCTCGGGCTGCATCCTCTACAACGAGATCCAGAAGAACGTCACCAACCCCGACATCAAGGCGCTGATGCGCTTCATGGCGCGCGACGAATCGCGCCACGCCGGCTTCATCAACAGCAGTCTGAAGGACTTCGGCCTGGGGCTGGACTTGGGCGGCCTGAAGCGCACCAAGGCCTACACCTACTTCAAACCCAAGTACATCTTCTACGCCACGTACCTCTCAGAGAAGATCGGCTACGCGCGCTACATCACCATCTTCCGGCAGCTGGAAGCGAACCCCGACAAGCGCTTCCACCCGATATTCCGCTGGTTCGAACGCTGGTGCAACGACGAATTTCGCCACGGCGAGAGCTTCGCGCTGATCATGCGCACCCAGCCGCACCTGCTGCGCGGTGCCAACGTGTTGTGGATCCGTTTCTTCCTGCTCGCCGTGTACGCCACCATGTACGTGCGCGACCACACGCGGCCCATGCTGCACGAAGCCATGGGGCTGGACAGCACCGAGTACGACTACAAGGTGTTTGCGATCACCAGCGAGATCAGCAAGCAGGTGTTTCCGGTGTCGCTGGATATCGACCACCCGGCTTTCCGTGCCGGCATGGAACGGTTGTTCCAGGTGCAGACGCGCATCGACGCGGCCAAGGCGCGCGGCGGGCTCGTCGGCAAGCTGCAGCAGGCCGGCTGGGCGCTGGCGGGGGCGGCCACCTTTGCTCGGCTGTACCTGCTGCCGGTGAAGAAACACGAGCTGCCGGCGCAGGTGCGTGTGGCACCGGCCTGGTAGTAGGTTTGACAGCCGACCGACGCAGCGCCGGAGTCGACGATGTCTGAACTGGCGCTGGCAGCCGTCTTCGCGGTGTTCATCTGGTGGTTCAGCACCGGCCTCGTGCTGCTGCTCGACCGCCTGCCGCACGGCGCCCTGCGTTGGGGCCACTGGCTGTCGTCCCTGTTGGCGCTGACGGCCTTCGTGGCGCTGGCGCACACGGCCGGCGCGTCCACGGTGGCCAACGCCTACTGTGCCTTCACCTGCGCGCTGCTCGTCTGGGGCTGGCACGAACTGAGCTTTCTCAGCGGCTGGGTGACGGGCCCGCGCAAGACGCCTTTGCCCGCCGGCATGACCGGCTGGCCGCGTTTCGTGCAGTCGGTGCGCGCCATCCTGTGGCACGAACTGGCCATCATCGCCGTCGGGCTGGCGATCGTGGCCGTGACCTGGGGTCTGCCCAACCAGGTGGGCACGCAGACCTTCCTGGTGCTGTGGGTCATGCGCACCAGCGCCAAGCTCAACCTCTTCCTGGGCGTGCGCAACCTCAGCGAGGAGTTCCTGCCGCCGCATCTGGCCTACCTGCAGAGCTTTTTCCGCCGCCGCGCGATGAATGCGTTGCTGCCGTTTTCAGTGCTCGGCGCCAGCGCCGTTCTCGTTTGGATGGTGATGGGCGCCGCCGACCCCGCCACCCCGGCGGCAACGGTAGTGGGCACCGCGCTGGTGGCCACGATGCTGGCCATGGCCATCGTCGAACACCTGCTGCTGGTGCTGCCATTCCCTTCCACGGCGCTGTGGCGCTGGGCCTTGCGCGGTGGCGCCAGCGTCGCCACGCCGCGGCCGGCCGTGGCGGTACACGTGAACCTGGAACCCCATGAAGACCTCTTTCGTGCCCGTTGACCGGGTCCACCGCGTCACTCCGCTCGGTCCGGTCGGGCCAGCGGTGCCGCCGAACAGCGGCGTCGAACGCTCGCACGCCGCCGCCACGCCACGTGCCATCGTCATCGGAAGCGGCTTCGGCGGCCTGGCCGCGGCGGTGCGGCTCAGTTGCAAGGGCTATCGCGTCACGGTGCTTGAAAAGCTCGGGCAGCCCGGTGGCCGCGCCGGTGTCTGGCAGCAGGATGCCTTCACCTTCGACGCTGGCCCGACCATCGTCACCGCCCCCTTCATGCTGGA
>JAABPT010000229.1 GCA_011391855.1 Burkholderiales bacterium | reverse complement strand
CACGACGCTGATCGACGGCGCCCACGCGCCGGGGCAGATGCCGCTGGACCTGGCCGCGGTCGGCGCCGACTTCTACACCGGCAACTGCCACAAATGGCTGTGCGCGCCCAAGGGCGCCGCGTTCCTGCACGCGCGGCCCGAACGCCAGGCCGAACTCGACGCCGGCGCCGTGAGCTGGGGTTATGTCGCCGGCTCGGGCGGCCACACGGGGTTCGACGCCTACACGGGCCGCACCCCGTTCGAACGCCGCCTGCAGTGGCAGGGCACACGCGACCTGGCCGCCTTCCTGGCCGTGCCGGCGGCCATCGAATTCCAGCAGGCCCACGACTGGCCGGCGTGGCAGCGGCGTTGCCACGACCTGGCCTGCGACCTGCAGCGGCGCGTGCTGGCGCGCAACGGCCTGGCGCCCATCGCACCCGACGCGGCCTTCGGCCAGATGGTGCCCATCCCCGTGCGCACCGGCGACGCCGAGGCGCTGCGCGAATGGCTGTTCAGCCGCCACCGCATCGAGGTGCCGGTGACGCAGCACGCGGGCCGCTGTTTCGTGCGTGTCTCGGTGCAGGCCTACAACACCGAAGTCGAGCTGGCGGCGCTGCAATCGGCGCTGGCCGAGGCCGGCGTCTGAACCCCTCGAAACGCGAGTCAAGTGGCTCAACGATCAATATCATGGTGCCAGGCTCATGTATTGCATCAATGTGATGACTTTTTGGTCACGAAGATCAACAATACGATCATCTTGATCCTACGTATCGATCATGAACATAGAAAAACGCTTTCTCGCTTCCATGAACCGGTGCTATTCGGCGACGCATATCGAGGTCGACGGTCAGAGCCGCATCCTGCTGGCCACCGAAGGCGAAGGGCCTTGCCTGGCCTGGACGGGGCCTGACTACGGCACGCCGCACGAGGTGTGGGCCGGTCCGGGCGGCACCATGTCGATGGTGCCGATCCCCGGCAGCAACGGTGAATTCCTGGCCGTGCACAAGTTCTTCAAGATGTTCCAGTGGGAGGAAGCCAAGCTCGTGCACGTCAAGCCGCTGGCCGACGGCCGTTACGCCGTCACCGACGTGCTGCACCTGCCCTACATCCACCGCTTCGACCTGGTGCCCGCGGGCGATCGGCTGTATTTCATCGGCTGCACGCTGGCCACCACCAAGGACTCGCGCGAGGACTGGTCGAACCCGGGCAAGATCTTCGTCGGCGAATACACCGGCCCGGGCCCCTTGCAGGTGTCGGTGCTGAAGGACGGCCTGACGCAGAACCACGGCTTCAACCGGCTCGAACGCGATGGCCGCGTCACCAGCCTCGTGACCTGCCAGCAAGGCGCGTTCGAGGTCACGCCCCCGCAGCATCCCGGGGCTGCCTGGCAAGTGCGGCAGTTCATGGACTGGCCCATCAGCGACATCGCCGCGATCGACATCGACGGCGACGGCGAACTGGAATTCGCCACCATCGAGGCCTTCCACGGTTCGTATTTCCGCGTCTACAAACAGTCCGGCGGCGGCTACCAGAAGATCTACGAACATCCCGAGGTCAGCGAGTTCTATCACGTGGTGACGGGCACCACGCTGGCCGGCCAGGCCGTCTTCCTGGGCGGCTGCCGGCGTGGCAAGCAGCAACTGTTCTACGTGCATGCGCTGCAGAACTCGCCGCTCGTGCTGCAGGCCGAAGTCATCGAAGAAGGCGTAGGCCCGAGCAACGTGCACGTGATGCACGAACCCGGGCGCGACATCATCGTCAGCGCCAACCGCGAAAAGGCCGAAGCCGCGCTCTACATCGTCACCGAGGACCTGGCATGAAGAACCCCATCGGCATCTACGAGAAGGCCCTGCCCAAGGACCTGGGCTGGCCGGAGCGCTTCAGTGCCGCAAGCGATGCGGGCTATGACTTCGTGGAGATCTCGGTCGACGAGACGCCCGAGCGCATGGCGCGGCTGGACTGGACGCTGGCCGAGCGGCTGGCCTTCTTCAAGGCCTCGCGCGAAGCCGGCGTGGCCGTGCCCTCGATGTGCCTGTCGGGCCACCGCAAGATCCCCTTTGGCAGCGCCGATGCGGCAGTGCGCGCGCGGGCCGCCGAGTTCATGGACAAGGCCATCCGCTTTGCCGGCGATACCGGCATCCGCGTGATCCAGCTGGCCGGCTACGACGTGTACTACGAGCCCACCACGGCCGACTCGCGGGCGCGCTACCTGGAAGGCATGCAGCGCGCGCTGGAGGTGGCGGCGCGGCACCAGGTGATGCTGGCGCTGGAGATCATGGACACGACCTTCCTCAACTCCATCACCAAGTACCTGGCGTTGAAGAAACACCTGCCTTCGCCCTGGTTTGGCGTCTATCCCGATCTGGGCAACCTCACGGCCTGGGGCAACGACGTGGCCGCCGAGCTCACGGCCGGCATTCACCACATCGTGGGCGTGCACGTCAAGGAATCCAGGCCGGTTGGGCCGGGCTTTGCCGGTGCCTTCCGCGACGTGCCCTTCGGTGACGGCACGGTGGACTTCGTCGGCTGCTTCAAGACGCTGCATGGCCTGGGCTACGCCGGCCCCTTCCTGGTGGAGATGTGGACCGAGAAGGCCGCCGACCCCCTGCTTGAAATCCGCAAGGCCCGCGAGTGGGTCGGAGAGCGCCTGCGCGCCGGAGGTTACGCATGAACTGGCAAACGCTGAAGCAGCAGGTGCTGCACGCCAACCTGGAACTGCCCCGCCTGGGGCTGGTGTCCTTCACCTGGGGCAACGTGAGCGCGCGCGACGCGGCCAGCGGCGCCATCGTGATCAAGCCCAGCGGGCTGCCCTACGAGACCATGGGCGCCGACGACATGGTGGTGGTGGACCCCGACGGCCGGGTGCTGGAAGGGACGCGCAAGCCCTCGTCGGACCTGGCCACGCACCTGGAGCTGTACCGAGCCTTTCCGGCCCTCGGTGGCGTGGTGCACACGCACTCCAATTGGGCCACGGTGTGGGCGCAGGCCTGCCGCGAGATCCCGGCGCTGGGCACCACGCATGCCGACTATTTTCGTGGCGCCATCCCCTGCACGGCCGTGCTCGGCGAGGCCCAGACACGCGGCGCCTACGAGAAGGAAACCGGCCTGGCCATCGTGCAGCACTACCGCCAGGCCGGCATCGATCCGGTGCAGATGCCGGCCGTGCTGGTGGCCAACCACGGCCCCTTCGTGTGGGGGCCCGACGCCGAGGCCGCCGTGCACAACGCCGCCGTGCTGGAACTGACCGCGCAGATGGCCTTCCTCACGCTGCAACTCAACGCGCAGATCCCGCCCATGCCCGCGCACCTGCTGGACAAGCACTTCCTGCGTAAGCACGGCCCCGGCGCGTACTACGGCCAGACCTGAGGCCCCTTGGGTCTTGGGTGCGGCGCGGCGACCCCTCGCCGCCGCCCAGGGCCGCGCCGGCGGCTATTCCTCGGGCACGCGAACGACGTTGAGCCCGGCGGCCTTGAGCTCGTCACAAAACGCCACCGGCGTCAGCCAGTCGGTGACCAGCAGGTCCACGCGGTCGAGCGGGCAGGTCAGGAAGCTGGACACGCAATTCATCTTGCTGTGGTCGGCCACGACCACGATGCGGTCGCTGGAGTTCTCGATCATGGCCTTGTTGACGCTGGTTTCCAGCTGCACGGCCGTGGTGCAGCCGCGCTTGATGCTCACGCCGTTGATGCCCAGCACCGTGACGCTGGAAAAGATGCTGTGCACGCTGGCGCAGGTGAGGCTGCCGACCAGCGAGCGCGACTGCGGCCTGTAGTCGCCCCCCAGCAGGATCAGGTCGATGCCCGGGTCCAGGTCCAGCAGCAGGCTCGCCGCATTGTTGGTCACGACGCGCACCTTCTTGCCCTTGAGATGGCGCATCACCTCCAGCGTGGTGGAGCCGGCGTTGAGGAAGACGGTCTCGTCCTCGGTGATGAGCGAGGCCACGTATTTGCCGATGAGCGTCTTCTCCTTCTTGGCGGTGTGGTCCTTGGCCTCGAAGATCTCCTCGAAACCCAGGTCCGATATGGAGATGGCGCCGCCGCGCGTGCGCTCCAGCAGCTTTTCCAGGGCCAGCGTGTCGAGGTCACGCCGGATGGTGATCTTGGACACGCCGAACTCGGCCGCCAGTTCATCGGCCGACACCGACTTGCGCTGGTAGACCATCTCCAGGATCTTCTTGTGTCGGTAATTCGACACCGCCATGATGGATCGCTTTGCGATCTCTTTGGTGGGGGCCATGGCGCTACTCGAACATCGCTCTCAAGGACGGAACCGACAGCGCATCGTAGACGGCGCGGGCCCGTGCGCGCTGGCGGCGGTAGACCACGACCGCAGCGGGGTCGGGGTCATAGGCGGCGGGCGGATCCCGCTGCGCCAGGCGGCCAAAGGCCTGGGCGTGGCTGGCGGCCAGCCCGCTGGCCACGCAGCCGGCGATCCAGGCGCCTTCGGACGTGGCTTCGTTGCTGGCAAAGCGCCGCAGCGGGCGCTCCAGCACGTCGGCCTGGATCTGGTTGAAGAGCGCCGAGCGCGTCATGCCGCCCGCCACATGCACCGTCGCCACCGGGCCGCAGAGTGGCTCCACCACGGCCAGGCCCTCGGCGAGTTCGATGGCGATCGCCTCCAGCAGCGCACGCGCCAGATCGCCGCGCGTGGTGCTCAGGCTGATGTGGTGCAGCGTGCCGCGGGCGCGCGGGTCCCAGTGCGGCGAGCCGGCGCCCTTGAAGTGCGGCAACCACAGCAGGCCGTGGCTGCCCGCCGGTACGGCCGCCGCTTCGTGCGCCCACTGCGCCAGCGCGGCGGGGTCGTCGGCGTCCAGCCCCAGCAGTTCCATCAGCCAGCGCTGGGCCACGCCCGAGGTGAGCGTGGCGGCCTCCACGATATACGCCCCGGGTGCCGCGGATACGTTGCACGAGACACGCATCTGCGCGTCCAATGCCGGCGCGTCGGCGTGCCCGATGAGGTAGGAGCCCGTGCCCGTGTTGGCCACGGCGTGCTGCGGCCCGAGCAGGCCCAGGCCCAGCGCGGCGCACTGCTGGTCGCCGCCGGCGCTGACCACCGGCAAGCCGGCAGGCAAGCCGGTGTCGGCCGCCACCGCCGGCGTCAGGCCGCCGACCACCGCACCGGGCGGAACCAGGTCGCACAACAGCGCCTTCGGCACACCGAACAGCGCCAGCAGGTCGGCATCCCACTGCCGCGTATGCAGGTTCAGCAGGTTGGTGCGGCTGGCCAGGCTGTGGTCCGTGACGTAGTGGCCGGTGAGGCCCCACAAGACCCAGTCCTGCACCCCCAGCAGCTTGTGCGTGGCGGCCCACACGTCAGGCCGGTGCTGGCGCAGCCAGACCATCTTGATGGCCGAGAACACCGGCGAGATCTTCAGACCCGTCGTGCGGTAGACCTCGGCGTCGTGCCCGGCCATGGCCTGCGCCAAGGCGGCGCAACGTGTGTCCTGCCACAGCATGGCGGGCTGCAGGGGCGTGCCGGCAGCGTCCACCGTTATCAGCGACGAGCGCTGCGCGGTGACCGCAATGCAGGCCGGCCGCAGGCCCTGGTCCTGCACGGCCTGGCCCGCGCTGCGCAGCACGGCACGCACCTGGGTCTGCCAAGAGTGCGGATCCTGCTCCACGCGCCCGTCGTCCAAGTAGTCGGGCGGGTTGTGGCGCTGGCAAGCGTGCAGCGCACGGCCGCTTGGGTCGTAGACGATGGCGCGCAGGCTGGTGGTGCCGATGTCCACCGTGATCACGGCTTGCACGCGGCACCCCGGCGGCTGGTCATCGGTCTACCCCTTCACGGCCCCTGCAGTCAGGCCCGTGATGATCTGGCGCGCCGCGATGAAGGTGAAGATCAGCGGCGGCACGGCAATCAGACTGCCCAGGGCCATGATCTTTCCCCAGTCCACGCCGATGTCGGTGATGTAGAGCGAGGCCGCCACGGGCAAGGTGCGAGTGGCGCGGTCGGTCAGCACCAGGGCCAGGATGAACTCGTTCCAGGCAATGCGGAAGGTAAAGATGGCCGCCGCCGCCAGCCCCGGCTTGATGAGAGGCAGCACCACCTTGTAGAAGACCTGGATCGGGCCGCAACCGTCGATGGCGGCGGACTCTTCCAGCTCGGGCGGCACCTGCAGCACGAAGCCGTACAGCAGCCAGATCGTGAAAGGCAGGTTCACTGCCACGTACAGCAGGATCAGCCCGGGCAGCGAATTGATCAGCCCGGTTTGGCTCCACAGCATGAATACCGGCACCGCCAGCACGGCCAGCGGCACCGTGCGCAGCAGCAGCGTCGTGTAGGCGATCGTCTTGCGGCCCTTGAAGCGAAAACGCGCCAGGCCGTAGGCTGCCATGCAGCCCAGCACCAGCGTGATGAGCGTGGACACCACGCCCACGATCAGGCTGTTGCCGAGGTAGCGCATGAAGCTGCCCTCGCCCAGCACCTCGCGGTAGTTTTCCAGCGTGGGAACGAAGAAGAAGCTGATGCTGTTGGTGAAGATCTGCGTCTGCACCTTCAGCGAGGTGGCAAACATCAGCACGATGGGAGCCACGCAGACGATGGCCAGCAACACCAGCGCCGAGTAGTGCGCCGTGACGACGGCGGGAGCGCGGCGCATCATCGTTCGTCGTCCTTCAGCGGGTTGGACAGCTTCAGCGCCAGCCACGACAACGCCGCCACCACCACCAGCAGCAGCACCGAGATGGCGGCCGCACTGCCCAGGCGCTGGCCCACGAAGGCAGTCTTGTAGATGTGCAGCGACAGGATCTCGGTGCTGTCGCCGGGGCCGCCGAAGGTGAGGATGTAGATCACCTCGAGCACGCGGAAGGCGTCGATCAGCCGCATCAGCAGCGTGATGGCGATGACGTGCATGATCATCGGCAGCTTGACGCGCATCGTGGCCTGCCACCAGGTCGCGCCGTCGATGCGCGCGGCTTCCAGCACCGAGCTGTCCACGTTGGCCAGGCCGGCGATCATCATGATGAAGACGAAGGGCGTCCACTGCCAGATGTCGGCAATGACGATGGCGATGAAGGCCGTGTGCTCCTGCGCCAGCCAGCCCACCGGCGCGGCGCCGAACAAGGCGATGATGGCGTTGAGCAGGCCGAATTGCGCGTCGAACAGGTAGCGCCAGGTCAGGCCCACCGCGATGGGCGCAATCATCATCGGCAGGATGAAAAGGGTGCGGAAGAAGGCCATGCCGCGCACGTCGCCTTCCAGCGCCAGCGCCAGTGCAATGCCCAGCAGCATCTCCGCCACCACGCACACGGCGGCAAACATCAGCGTGGTGACGAGCGAACGCCACACCGCCGCGTCCTGGAACGCGGCGATGAAGGCGTCCAGGCCCACCCACCGGGCCTCGGCCCAGGGCGTGCCCATGCTCCAGTCATAAAAGCCCAGTTGCAGTGCCGACAGCAGCGGCACCAGGCAGGCCACGGCCATCACCACCACGGCGGGGCCGAGGTAGACCAGGGGAACCCAGCGTGCGGTGCGCATGGCGGTGCGTGGGTGGGGCCTGAGGGCGGGCGCTCAGGCCTTGAGGTAGCCGCCGCGCTTCATGATGTCGGTCACCTTGGGCACGATGCCGCTCAGCGCATCCTGCGGCGACTTCTTGCCCGTCAGCGCTTCGGAAACGGCCACACCCAGCGCCTGGATGTTGATCTCGTCCCACTCGGCGATGATGGGGCGCCAGTCGGGGTCGGAATACTCCAGCTGCTGGCGCAGCGTGATGTACTCGGGGTACTGGCGAACCATTTCCAGGTCATTGAGCGTGCTGTTGCGCGTGGGCACGCCGCCCACCTTGGCCACGGCCTTGTCCTGCGTCTTGCTCGTCAGCCACTGCAGCAGCAGGAACGCGGCGTCCGGGTTCTTCGCGTTCTTCGGGATCGCCAGCCCCAGGCCTCCGGACTGCGACGAGTAGCGCACGCCCTTGGGGTGCACCACGTAGCTCACCTGGCCGGCGATCTTGGACTTGGCCGGGTCGTTGACCTGGCCGAAGATCAGCGACGAGTCCAGGTACATCGCAGCCTGGCCTTGCAGGAAGCTGGTGATCATCTCGCCCTGGCCGTAGCCGGGGATGCCGACCGGGCCGGTGTCGGAGATGAGTTTGAGCATCTTCAGCGCCTGCACGCCCACGGCGTCGTTGAAGCGCGGCTTCCACTGGTCGTCGAAGACCTTGCCGCCGAGCGGGTTCAGGTGCAGCAGCCAGGCGTGCACGCACTGGTGACCGGCCTGGCCGCGCGAGGTGAGGGCCCCCATGCCGGCCTTGTCCTTCAGCACCGGCAACAGCTTTTCCAGGTCGGCGTAGGTCTCGGGCGGCTGCAGGTTGAGCTTGGCGAACACGTCGCGCCGGTAGGCCAGGATGGAGGTCTCGGCGCCGTAGGGCAGGCCGTAGAGCTTGGCGCCGGGGCCGGCCAGGTAACCCTTGGGGCCGCCCACCAGGCCGATGTTCTCCACGTAGCGCGGCACCAGGTCCTTGAAGTCGTAGTTGGGGTCGGCCAGCGCGGTGTTCCTGAAGAACGGCTCCAGTTCGCGGATGAGATTCTTCTTGACGTACTCCCCCTTCCACATGACGACGTAGCAGGCCAGGTCGTAGTCGCCCGAGGGTTTGGCCATCTCGAGCACCTGCTTGTCCTTCATGCGCGCCATGGCCAGGCGGTCGGTCTCGACCTTGATGCCCGTCTGGTTGGTGAATTCAGGCAGCAGCTTGGCCATCGCGTCGTAGTGCGGGTGCGACGGGATGCTCATCACCACCGTCTGGCCCTTGTATTTGGCATAGCGGTCCTGCGCGTGGCCCACCAGCGGCAAGCCGGCACCCAGCAGACCCAGGGCGCTGCCGCCCGCCGTTTGAACGAATGTCCGTCTCTTCATCATTGGCTCCTCAGTTCTTTGCCTCATCACACGGGGATCCGCTTGCCACTGTTCTTGTCGAAGACATGCAAGGCCTGCGGATCCATTTCCAGGCCCACGGTCTGGCGCATCAGGTCGGCACGTTGGCCGGGTACGACCGCCGTCACCCGGCCGTCCCCCGCGCCCACGAGCTTGCCCACGAGCAGCGATTCCATCCCGAGGTACTCCACCACGTCCACCTGCAACTGCAGCATGGGTTGACCCGTGGTCAGCTGCAGGGTCTGCGGCCTCACACCCGCCACCAGGTTCCGGCCCTGCAAGCGTGCATCGGGCAGCGGAAAGGCAAATCCCGGCCCCACCAGGCGCGCCTGCCCGCCCTGCACCTGCACCTGCCCTTCGAGCAGGTTCATGCTGGGCATGCCGATGAAGCCGGCCACGAACAGGTTGGCCGGCTGGTTGAACACCTCCGACGGCGCGCCCACCTGCTGGATGTGGCCCTTGTCGAAGATCACGATGCGCGAGGCCAGCGTCATGGCCTCGACTTGGTCGTGCGTGACGTAGATCGTGGTCTTGCCCAGCCGCTCGTGCAGCAGCGCGAGTTCGGTGCGCATGTGGGCACGCAGCTTGGCGTCCAGGTTGGACAGCGGCTCGTCGAAGAGAAAGACCGAGGGCTTGCGCACGATGCAGCGGCCGATGGCCACGCGCTGGCGCTGCCCGCCCGACAGTTCCTTGGGCTTGCGCTGCAGCAGGTGCGTGATGTTCAGCACCGCGGCCGCCTCGTTCACGCGGCGCGTGATCTGGGCCGCGTCCACGCCCGCCAGCTCGAGCGCGAAGCTCATGTTGTGGGCCACGTCCATGTGCGGGTACAGGGCGTAGTTCTGGAACACCATGGCGATGTCGCGCGCCTTGGGCGGGATGTCGGTGACGTCCTGGCCGTTGATGAAGATGCGGCCTTCGCTCACCTCGTCCAGGCCGGCGATCATGCGCAGCGTGGTCGACTTGCCGCAGCCCGATTCACCCAGCAGCACCACGAACTCGCCCTGGGTCACGTCGAGGTCCAGGTCCTGCACCACACGCACCGTGCCGAAGGCCTTGCCCACGCCCTTGAGCTGCAGGCCGATCTCTTGTGACTTCATGGCGATGTCTCGTTCGCTCGTTCGGTGGCCGGGCAGCGCGGCCGCTTTGTGTGGCGCATGCAGGACCGGGCCGCCGCCACGGGCCCGGACAACCGCTACAGGAACGACGGGAAAGGCAGGTCCGTTTCCTTGGTGAAGACGTCGTCGAAGCCACGGTCGTAGTGGTACTCCATGTCGTCCTTGTTGTCGGGGAAGACGAACTTGCCGCCCACTTGCCAGATGTAGGGCTTGAAGCCGTACTTCAGGCGATCCTTCTTCATGTTCCACAACATCGTGATCTCCATGGGGTCGGCCATGAAGTTGGACCAGATGTCGTGGTGGTAGGCAATCACCACCTTGCAGTTCAGCGACTCGGCCATGCGCAGGATGTCCGACGAGGTCATCTTGTCGGTCACGCCGCGCGGGTTTTCACCGTAGCTGCCCAGCGCGACGTCGATCTGGTGTTCGTTGCCGTGCTTGGCGTAGCCGTTGGCGTAATGCGAATCGCCGCTGTGATAGACACTGCCGCCGGGCGTCTTGACGAGGTAGTTCACCGCCACGTCGTCCATGTCCACCGGCATCTTGCCCTTGGCCGTCTGGTCGGCGGGAATGGTCAGCGCCATGGTGCGGTCGAAGGCCTCGAGCACGACGATCTCCACGTCACCCACCTTCACCACGTCGCCCGGCCGCACGGTGGTGATGCGCTCGCGCGGCACACCCCATTTCAGCCACACGTCGGTGCTGGACTGCGGACCGATGAAGGGCACCGTGGCCGGGCAATTCTTCAGCACGGCGGCCGCGACGTTGATGTCGATGTGGTCGTTGTGCGTGTGCGTGGACAACACGGCGTCGATCTGGCGGATACCGAACGGGTCGATGACGAACGGCGAGACGCGCAGGTTGCGCTGCAGCTTGACGCAGCCGGTCATGCGCGCCATCTGGTGGTGCGGATCCATGAGCGGGTTCTTCATGCTGCGCTTGCCGGTGCCACACCACAGATCGATGCAGATATTGGTGTTGCCCTCGGTCTTGACCCAGATGCCGGTGCAGGCCAGCCACCACATGGCGAAGGTGCCGGGTTTGACGACCTCGCGCTCGATCTCTTCGTTGAGCCAGGTGCCCCACTGCGGGAAGGTGCTGAGCACCCACGATTCCTTGGTGACTTCGTCCACTTTCGCCATTGGTTGCTCCTGTCGGGGTCGCCTGAAACGATCAAGATGTTTCAGTGTGGCGCAATAATATGACTTGAATGAACCGATTGCAAGATCAAAATGATCGAGTAAATCGCTCAAGATCAATCTTTTTGATCCAGAACAAGAACGAACCGCCGACGCCGGGCAGCCGCCCTTTGCCCTCGACCGCCCCGGCCCCCTCGGGCCGCAGACAATCGCACCTCCACCCCACAGGAGACCGCGCACATGAGCATCCAGGCCATCGTGTTTGACGTGGACGGCACGCTGGCCGACACCGAGGACGGGCACCGCATCGCCTTCAACAAGGCTTTCCAGCTCAGTGGCCTCGATTGGCACTGGGACGTGCCGCTGTACCACCAACTGCTGGCGGTGACTGGCGGCAAGGAACGCATCCGCTACTTCCTGAGCGATTTCCTGCCCGGCTTTGCCAGGCCCGCCGACTTCGACGGCTTCGTCAGGCAACTGCACGCGCTCAAGACCGAGCAGTACACGGCCATGGTGCGTGGCGGGCAGATCCCGCTGCGCCCCGGCATCAAGACCTTGATCGAGACCGCGCATGCGGCAGGCATCCGCCTGGGCATTGCCACCACCACCGCGCCCGACAACGTGGCCGCCTTGCTGGAAGTCGGCCTGGGGCCGCATTGGGCGGGCCTGTTCGGCGCGGTGGGTTGCGGCGACATGGTCCCGAACAAGAAGCCGGCGCCCGATGTCTACCTGTGGGTGTTGCAGCAACTGGGTGTGCCGGCGGCCGACTGCATCGCCCTGGAAGATTCCGACAACGGCCTGCGCGCCAGTTTGGCGGCCGGCATCCGCACCTACATCACGGTCAACGACTACACGCGCGGCCAACGCTTCGAGGGCGCCGCAGGTGTGCTGGACGATCTGTCGGACCTGCCGGCCTTCTGCCGCCTGGCCGGCCTGCCGCTGCCCGAGGGTGCGGCATGAACCCGGTCCAGGCCGTCGTGTTCGACATGGACGGTGTGCTGGTGGAGTCCGAGGACCTCTGGCTGCGTGCGCGCACCGAGTTTGCCGCCAGCATCGGCCGCGTCTGGACCACCGAGGACCAGGCGGCGACGATGGGCTGCAACACGGCGGCGTGGGCGCGCATCATGGTGCAGCGGCTGGAGCTGCAGGCGCACCCGGGCATGGACGAAGCCGGCGTGGCGCAGGAGATCATCACGCGCATGCAGGCCATGTACGCTGGCCACTTGCCGGCGCGCGAGGGTGCCGTGCAGGCCGTGCGCCTGGCGGCCGCGCACTACCGCGTGGCGCTGGCCAGCGGCTCGCCGCGCGCCCTGGGCGAGCACGTTTTGCGCGCCACCGGGCTGGACCAGATCCTGACCGTGACCTTGTACGGTGACGAAGTCGAGCACGGCAAGCCGGCGCCCGACGTCTACCTGCGCGTGCTGGAACGCCTTGGCGTGCGCCCCGAAGATGCCGTGGGCGTGGAAGATTCAGGCAACGGCATCCGTTCGCTGCACGCCGCGGGCATGGGCATCATCGCGGCACCCAGCCCGGGATACGCGCTTTCGACCGAGATGCTGGCCCTGGCCGGCGCCCATATCCACAGCTTGACCGAGTTCAGCGTGGCGCTGGTCGAGAGCGCGGGTGCGCATCGGCCGGGCCAGTTCCTGCGGTAGCCGGTGGCCGCGCCGAGCGGCGCCCAGTGCCAGGGATATGTGGCGAAAAGTATGTATCATTCATGCATACTCAAATGCCGCCGGGTCACCATGGAAGCCACTGTCGCCGAACGCGGGCAGATCACCCTGCCCAAGGCCGTGCGCGACGCGCTCGGCCTGACCAAGGGCACCAAGCTCAAGGTCGAACTCGATGGCGGGCGCATCGTGCTGTGCAAGGACGTCAACGACGCGCTGTCGCGCGTGCGCGGCCGCTTCAAGCTGCCCGCCGGCGTGACCACCGACGACATCATGCGCGAATTGCGCGGGCGCGCGCCGGGCGATCCGGTCGATCCTTGATGCCTTTCACCCTGCCCCCGACGCGCCGGCCCGCGGCACCACGATGATCGCCGTCGACACCTCGGTGATCGTGGACCTGCTCGGCGATGACCGTCATGCCGACGCCGCCGAGTCCTGCCTGCGCGACGCCATGTCGCACGGGCCGGTGGTGGCCTGCGAGGTGGTTGTCAGCGAAGTCGTCGCCGGCTTCGGCCGCAGCTCGCAGTTGATCGACACGCTGGACGAAATGGGCCTGGGCTTCTCGGCGCTGGAAATGCGCGCCGCCACCCGCGCCGGCGAGATGCAGCGGCGCTACAACGAGCGGCTGAAGGCGGCCGGCCGCCGGCCCGTTTCACCACGCACCATGCCCGACTTCCTGATCGGCGCGCACGCGCTGCTGCAATGCACGGCGCTGATCACGCGCGACCCCGGCTTCTTTCGCGACTATTTCAAAGGCCTGAAAGTCATCGTGCCGAAAGCTGCATGACGCAGGCTTGCGGTCTGCACGCTGCATCATCCTTGCCGAAACCCTTCTTCCGCCCCAACCCTTTTCCTCACTCCACTTCGAGGCGAACCATGCCCAGCTCCAAGACCCCAAGCTCCAAGACCCCCACCACCCCGAAGCACGCTTTTGCCAAGACGCTGAAGACGTTCAAGACCGCCTCCGGCAAGGAAGGCCAGTTCTTTTCGCTGCCGGCGCTGACCAAGACCCACCCCGGCGTGAGCCGGCTGCCGGTGTCGATCCGCATCGTGCTGGAGTCCGTGCTGCGCAACTGCGACGGCAAGAAGGTCACCGCCGAGCACGTGGCGCAACTGGCGCAGTGGCAGGCCACCGCCGAGCGCAGCGACGAGATCCCTTTCGTCGTCGCGCGCGTCGTGCTGCAGGACTTCACCGGCGTGCCGCTGCTGGCCGATCTGGCCGCCATGCGCAACGTGGCCGACCGCATGGGCAAGGATCCCAAGCGCATCGAGCCTCTGGTGCCGGTGGACCTGGTGGTGGACCACAGCGTGATGATCGACCACTTCGGCAGCAAGAAGGCGCTGGACCTGAACATGAAGCTGGAATTCCAGCGCAATCAGGAGCGCTACCAGTTCATGAAGTGGGGCATGGACGCCTTCGACACCTTCGGCGTCGTGCCGCCGGGCTTCGGCATCGTGCACCAGGTGAACCTGGAATATCTGGCGCGTGGCGTGCACAAGACCAAGGGTGGCGTCTACTACCCCGACAGCCTGGTCGGCACCGACAGCCACACCACCATGATCAACGGCATCGGCGTGGTGGGCTGGGGCGTGGGTGGCATCGAGGCCGAGGCCGGCATGCTGGGCCAGCCGGTGTATTTCCTGACCCCCGACGTGGTGGGCTTCGAACTCACCGGCCAGTTGCGCGAAGGCGTTACCGCCACCGACCTGGTGCTCACCGTGACCGAGATCCTGCGCAAGGAGAAGGTGGTCGGCAAATTCGTCGAATTCTGCGGCGAAGGCACGCGCACGCTGAGCCTGCCCGACCGCGCGACCATCGCCAACATGGCGCCGGAATACGGCGCCACCATGGGCTTCTTCCCGGTCGACGAGAAGACGATCGAATATTTCCAGGGCACCGGCCGCACCAAGGCCGAGATCGAAGCCTTCGAGGCCTACTTCAAGGCGCAGAAGATGTTCGGCGTGCCGATGGCGAAGGACATCGACTACACGCAGCTCGTCAAGCTGGACCTGGGCACGGTGGCCCCGAGTCTTTCCGGTCCGAAGCGGCCGCAGGACCGCATCGAACTCGGCCACGTGAAGAGCAAGTTCACCGAACTCTTCAGCGCCGGCGGGGCCGACAACGGCTTCAACCAGCCCGCCGAGAAGCTGATGACGGGGTTCAAGACCAGCGACGGCATCGAGATCCGCAACGGCGACGTGCTGATCGCCGCCATCACCAGCTGCACCAACACCAGCAACCCGGGTGTGCTGCTGGCCGCCGGCCTGCTGGCCAAGAAGGCCGTGGAAGCTGGGCTGAAGGTGAAGAAACACGTCAAGACCTCGCTCGCCCCAGGCTCGCGCATCGTCACCGAATACCTGGAAAAGGCCGGTCTGCTGCCCTACCTGGAAAAGCTCGGCTTCAACGTCGCCGCCTACGGCTGCACCACGTGCATCGGCAATGCCGGCGACCTCACACCCGAGATCAACGAGGTCATCACCTCCAGCGACCTGGTGTGCGCCGCCGTGCTGTCGGGCAACCGCAACTTCGAAGCCCGCATCCACCCCAACCTGAAGGCCAACTTCCTGGCCAGCCCGCCGTTGGTGGTGGCCTACGCGATCGCCGGCAACGTGACCCGCGACCTGATGACCGAACCGGTGGGCAAGGGAGCCAAGGGCAAGGACATCTACCTGGGCGATATCTGGCCGACCAGCGACGAGGTCTACAAGCTGATGAAGTTCGCCATGAACGGCAAGGCCTTCCGCGCCAACTACGACAAGGTCAAGAGCGACCCGGGCAAGCTGTGGGAGAAGATCTCGGGCGTGAAGGGCAATGTCTACACCTGGCCCAAGAGCACCTATATCGCCGAGCCGCCGTTTTTCGCCGACTTCACGATGGAGCCCAAGGCGCTGGAAAGCGGCGTGCAGGGCGCGCGCATCATGGGCCTGTTCGGCGACAGCATCACCACCGACCACATCAGCCCCGCCGGCAGCTTCAAGGACACCACGCCGGCCGGCAAATACCTGCTCGAGAACGGCGTGATGAAAGCCGACTTCAACAGCTACGGCAGCCGCCGCGGCAACCATGAAGTCATGATGCGCGGCACCTTCGCCAACGTGCGCATCAAGAACCTCATGCTGCCCGCCAAGGAAGACGGCAGCCGCGAGGAAGGCGGCTATACGCTGGTCCAGCCCGGCGGTGAAAAGACGGCCATCTACGACGCCGCCATGAAGTACATGGCCGCCGGCGTGCCCACGGTGATCTTCGCCGGCGAGGAATACGGCACCGGCTCCAGCCGCGACTGGGCGGCCAAGGGCACGCAGCTGCTGGGCATCAAGGCCGTGGTGGCGCGCAGCTTCGAGCGCATCCACCGCAGCAACCTCATCGGCATGGGCGTGCTGCCGCTGCAGTTCAAGGCCGGCGAGTCGTGGGAAACGCTGGGCCTGAAGGGCGATGAAGTGGTCGACGTGCGGCTGGCCGACGAGATCAAGCCGCTGTCGGACGCCACGCTGGTGATTACCGGCGCCGATGGCGCGAAGCGCGAGCTGACGGTGCTGCTGCGCATCGACACGCCGATCGAGGTGGACTACTACAAGCACGGCGGCATCCTGCCCTTCGTGCTGAGGCAGCTGCTGGCCGCGTGAGGCAGGGAGCCGGAGCGCGCAGCTCGCCATGAACAAGTGGCTGCGGCGCCGGCTGCCCACGCCTGAACAGGTCAGCCGCAATCGCTGGCTGCGCTGGCTGGGGCCCTCGCTGCTGCATCCGCGGCTGTGGCACATGAGCCGGCGCGGCATTGCCGCGGGCGCCGGCATCGGCGTGTTCTTCGCGTTCCTGATCCCGATCGCGCAGATCCCGCTCTCGGTGGGCGCGGCGGTGGCGCTGCGCGCCAATATCCCGGTGGCGATCGCCAGCACACTGGTCAACAACCCGCTGACCTTTCCGCCGGTGTATTACGCCGCCTGGAAGGTGGGCAGCGCCTTGCTGGGCGAGGAGGCCGACGAGGCCAACGCACCGGCGCTGAACGGATCGGGCGCGAACCGCCAGCCCGGCGATACCCGTGGCGCCGTGCGCCGCGCCTGGGACAGCTTCACCGAAGTCGGCAAGCCGCTGCTGCTGGGTGCGCTGACCTTCGCCTGCGTCTTCGGCCTGGCAGCCTATGTGCTGGTCAACGGCGTCTGGCACGTGCAGGTGCGGCACAAGCGCCGCGCCCGGCTGCGGCGGCGCCAGACGCGGGGCTGACGCGGCCGCGGCGAAATGGCTCAGCGGCCGCGCAGAAACAGCGCGTCCAGCTCCTTCATCGCCACCTGGCGCCAGGTCGGCCGGCCGTGGTTGCAGGTGTCGGCGCGCTCGGTGGCTTCCATCTCGCGCAGCAAGGCATTCATCTCCTCCAGCGTGAGGCGGCGGTTGGCACGCACGGCGCCGTGGCAGGCCATGGTGGCCAGCAGGTCGTCGCGCGCCCGCTGCACCACGCGCGTGGCGCCGGCCTCGGACAGTTCGGCCAGTACCGAACGGGTGAGCTCGGCCAGGTCGGCGTCGGGCAATGCCGCCGGGCGGCTGCGCGCCACCAGTGTGCCGGCCGCCAGCACGCCCACGTCCAGCCCCAACGCCAGCAGTGCGTCCTGCTCGGCCTCGGCCGTGGCCACCTCGGCGGCGGTGGCGGCGAAGCTCACCGGGATCAGCAGGGGTTGCGCCGGCAGCGCCGCCCCGGCACCGGCCGCACGCTTGAGCCGCTCGTAGACGATGCGTTCGTGCGCGGCATGCATGTCCACGACGACCAGGCCCTGCGCGTTCTCGGCCAGCACATAGACGCCGCCGATCTGGGCCACCGCGCGGCCCAGCGGCCAGGGCGCCGCCTCGGCTTCGCCGGCGCCCGCAAGTCGCAGGTGGTTCTCGCGACCGGCCGGCATCTGCACTTGGCCCTGCGGCGCCTGGCGCAGATCCGCCCAGGCTTGGAGCCCGCCGCTGCCCTGCGGCGTGCGCCAGGGCTCGGGCTGGTGCCATGGTGCCGCGGGTTCACGCGCCACCGCTGCCGCTTCGGCCAGGGCCAGTTGCGGCTGCCAGCCGCCGGCCAGTGCAGGCCGCGCGGCCGTTGCGGTGGCACCGGGCTCCAGGGCAGGCGCGGCATCACCGGCAGCCAAAGCGGCCGCGGGCGCCGGGCCCAACGCGCGCGAGCCTGCCAGGGTGTCCTCGACCGCGTAGCGCAGGGTCTGGTGCACGGCCCGGCCGTCGCGAAAACGTACCTCGATCTTGGTCGGATGCACATTCACGTCGACCAATTCTGGCGCGATGCCCAGGAACAGGGCATAGGCCGGCTGGCGGCTGCCGTGCAACTGGTCTTCGTAGGCCGCCCGCACGGCATGCGCCAGCAGGCGGTCGCGCACATGGCGGCCGTTGACGAACAGATATTGCAGGTCGGCGCGCGAGCGCGCCGCCTCGGGCTGGCCAACTCGGCCGTGCACCACCAGCGGCCCGCGTTCCAGGTGCAGTTCGCGGCTGGCGGCCAGGAAATCGGCGCCCAGCACGTCGGCCCAGCGCTGCGCCGCGCTGGCGGCGGGCCGCCACTGGGCCACCAGCCGCCCTTCGTGCCAGACCGCGAAGCCGACCTCCGGGCGCGCCAGGGCGTGCCGCCGCACCGCCTCCACGCCATGCGCCAGTTCGGTGGCGTCGGTCTTGAGGAATTTGCGCCGGGCCGGGGTGCTGAAGAAGAGTTCCTGCACCTCCACCGTGGTGCCTACCGCGCGCGCTGCCGGTGCCAGTTCGCCGCTGCGCGCGTGCAGCCGCCAGGCGTGGGCCGCGTCGCGCGTGCGCGTCGTCACCGTGAGCTCGGACACCGAGGCGATGGCCGCCAGCGCCTCGCCCCGAAAGCCCATGGTGGCGACCGATTCCAGCTCGGCCAGCGAGGCGATCTTGCTCGTGGCGTGGCGCTTCAAGGCCAACGGCAGGTCTTCCACGGGGATACCGGCACCGTCGTCCTCGACCACGATCGACCGCACCCCGCCGGCCGCCAGGCGCACCGTCACCTGGGCAGCGCCGGCGTCCAGCGCGTTGTCCACCAGTTCGCGCACCACCGAAGCCGGGCGCTCCACCACCTCGCCTGCCGCGATCTGGCTGACCAGTTCGTCGGGCAATTCGCGAATGCGGCGCCCGGTGCCGGCGCTCGCCGACTGTGGCGCCAGTGGCACAGGTTTCATCTGCGGGATTGTAGAAGCCACCCTGTCAGGTTTGACGGTAGCGTTCGGGCCGGCGCAGACCGCAGAATCGAAACATGGCCCACCCAGCCGCACAGCAACAATGGACTTTCGCTGCGGACCGGGGCGGCTTGAACGGTGCATCGGCCATCCAGATGCACGGGTCGAACCACTGAGGATGGGCATGCTCTCGTTTTTTGCTGAACTGGTCACCCGCACCGACGAAGACCGGCGCGCCTTCGAGACACATCCCGTCGTCGTTGCCGCCGTAGCCCAGGGCATGAGCGTGGAGCGCTACCGGGCGCTGCTGCTGGAGCTGTACCAAGTGGTCTGGCACTTCAACCCGGTGTCGGCCGCGGCGGCCAGCCGCATGAGCGACGAATGGATGCCCGTGCGGCACTTCCTGTACGAGCACATGCACGAGGAAAGCGGGCACGAGCTGTGGGTGCTGAACGACCTGGAAGCCGTGGGCGTGGCGCCCGATGCGGTACGCGCCCATGCGCCAGGCGTGCACACGCTGGCGCTCAACGGCTACAACTACTGGGCCGCCGACCGCCGCCACCCGTGTTCGGTGCTGGGCATGCTGTATGCGCTGGAGGTCATCGCATCGGTCTACGGCGGGCCGTTTGCCGCCGCCATCCGCGAGTCGCTGCTGCTCGAAGGCGACCACGGCGTCTCGTTCATCGGCTCGCACGCCACCATGGACGCCCAGCACATGGCCGAGTTGCGCCTGCTCATGAACCGGCTGCACAGCGAAGAGGCGCTGGCCGCCGTGGTGGAGTCCACGCGTGTGAACTTCCACCATTTCACCCGCATCATCGAAGCGATTTGAGCCCCCGACCGTGACCTCTGCACCCGCCGTCGGCGTTGCCGGCCTGCTGGGCCGGCCTTACAAGACCATCCGCCTGGAGTGGAGCTCCGACCTGCACCTGCTGCGCGTGCGCACCTGCGTGCGGCCGATCCAGTGCTACAGCCTGGCCGCCATGGGCGAACTGCAGCAGATGCTGAACGACATCAGCGCCAACCCCGGCCTGGTGCGCCACTTCGTGATGAGCTCCGACGTGCCGCGCGTGTTCAATTTCGGCGGCGACCTGGCGCTGTTCGTGCTGCTGGCGCGTGCCGGCGACGTGGACTCGCTCAAGCTCTACGGCAAACGCTGCGTGGACCTGGTGTGGTGGATGGAAAACGCCGCCCACCTGGGCGTGCACACCACCGTGCTGTCGCAAGGTGACACTTTGGGCGGCGGGCTGGAATCGGTGCTGCCCTTCCACAAGGTCATCTTCGAGCGCAGCGCGCAGGCCGGCTTCCCCGAGGTGCTGTTCAACCTGTTCCCCGGCATGGGCGCCTGGGACTTCACCATCCGCAAGGCCGGCTT
>JAABPT010000217.1 GCA_011391855.1 Burkholderiales bacterium | reverse complement strand
TGGCGAGGTGGAGAACGCGCTGGCCGCCGAGTTTGCGCTGAACGACCGCGAAGCCATCCTGCAGGCGAACGTGCGCGACAACGAACGGGCGCTCGAACTGACCCAGACCCAGTTCCGCGTCGGCAGCACCGACCGGCGGGCCGTGGAGCAGCGCCAACTGGCGTTGCAATCCGCGCGCACGTCACTGCTGCGCGTGCAGAGCGAACGCCTGGCGCAGCGCGTCAACCTGCACCTGGCGCTGGGCGGCGCCTTCAGCGAGACGACGGCCGGGCCGGTGGCCGCTCGCTGAAGCCGGAGTGCCCGCGGTCAGAACTTCGCTGGCGCCGGGCTGGTGGCGACCCGAAGAGCCTGGAAACGCTCGATCGCCGCGCGCGCGTTGAAAAGCAGCCGCTCGCGGCCGAGCCGCTGGTCGAGCCCGGCATGTCGCGCCACTTCCAGCACGCCGGGATTCAGGCCGCACAGCCAGACGACGATGCCACGCTCGGTGAGGCGCTTCTCGCCTTCCATCAGCGCCTGCAGCGCCGAATATTCGATATCCGGCACGCGGCTCATGTCCAGCGCCAACACGCGCGGCTGGTACTGCTGCACCAGCGCGTTGATCTGGTCCCCCACGATCTGCGCATTGACGAAGAACAAGCGCCCCTCGGGCCGCACGATGAGCAAGCCCGGGAAAGTCTCGTCGTCGGGGTGCTCGGGGGACAGCGGCCGCAGCACGTCGGCCCCGCGCTTGCGCACGATGACCGACACGCGCGGATGCGCGGCCTGGCTCGCCAGCCCGATCATCGACACGATGATGGCCACCACGATGCCCTTGAGCGTGCCGAACACCAGCACGCCCACGCAGGCGACAAGCGCCCAGCGGAATTCCATCGTGCGCACGCCGCGGATGGCGCGGAACTCGGCCGGCTGGATGAGCCCCACCGAATAGACGATGACCACCGCCGCCAGCGTGGCATTCGGCATCAGCCCCAGCAGCGGCGCCAACAGCAGCATGGTGGCCAGCGCCGCACCCGCGGTCACCAGCGACGCCTTCTGCGACTGTCCGCCCGCGGAACGCACGACCGCCGTCTGCGAGGTGCCGCCGCCGGCTGGCATGGCGCCCAGCAAGGCGCCGCCCAGGTTCGCCGCGCCGGTGGCGATGAGTTCCCGGTTGGCCTTGATGGGCGGGTCGGTCGGCAGCGCAAAGGCGCGGCCCGCCGCGATGGTCTCGGTGAAACTCATCAGCGCGATGCCCAAGGCCCCTGGCAGCAGGTCTTCCACCAGCGCCAGATCGGGCATCGTGAGCGCCGGCAAGCCTTGCGGAATGAGCCCGACGATCGACACCCCCTGATCCTGCAGCCCGAAGAACCATGCCGCGGCGATACCGCCGCCCACCGCCACCAGCGGCGCCGGCGAATGCGGCCACAGCCGCTCCATGCCGATCAGCACGGCGAAGGTGGCGGCAGCCACGGCCAGCGTCAACAGCGAGGTCTCTGGAATGTGCTGCACGAGGCTCAGCACATCGTGGAAGAACCCCTGCTTGGTGATGTGGATGCCCAGCAACTTGGGCACCTGGTCGAGCACGATGACCAGGCCGATGCCGGCCTTGAAACCGGTCAGTACCGGCGTGGAAATGAAATTGGCGACGAAGCCCAGCCGCAGCACCGCTGCCAGCAGCAGCATCACGCCGACCAGGGCGGCCAGCGTGGCGGTGGCTGTGAGCAGCTTTGAGGGATCGCCGTCGGGCACCACCAGGCCCAGTTGCGTGCCTGCCAGGATGGCCAGCGTGGTGGTGGAACTGACGCTGAGCACGCGCGACGAACCGAGCAGCGCGTAGATCACCATCGGGATGAAGGCGGTGTACAGGCCGACGGCCACCGGCAGCCCGGCCACGCTGGCGTAAGCCATGGCCTTGGGCAGCACCACCGCCGCGGCCGTGAGGCCGGCGATGACGTCGAAGCGCAGCGCACCGGCGCCGGAAGGGGAGGCCGGTGTGGCGACCGGGGGCTGGTTCATGGGGTGCTGCCCGCTTTTCAGGTCAGGGCCGCGCGGTGGCTGCAGCCCGATGCATGGCGATCAGAAGCGTTCCTCGACGAACCTGAAAGGATGGTCGGCGGCCTTGTAGCGGCCGACCTTGCGCTTGGGCAGCACCACCTTCTCGGTGCGGATCTTCTTGTGCGGCACGTGCTTCAGGATGTCGCTGATGACGTTCAGGCGCACCCGCTTCTTGTCCTCGGAACGCGCCACGTGCCACGGCGCCCACGCCGTGTCGGTGGCGGCGAACATCTCGTCGCGCGCCCTGGTGTAGTCGTCCCAGCGGTCATAGGACTTCAGGTCCATCGGCGTGAGTTTCCAAGTCTTGCGGCCGTCGCCGATGCGCGCCTGCAGCCGCCGCGTCTGTTCCTCGGGGCTCACCTCGAGCCAGTATTTGAGCAGGATGATCCCGGAGTCGATCATCAGCCTCTCGAACAGCGGCACCATCTGCAGGAAGCCCTGCGCCTGCTCGTCGCTGCAGAAACCCATCACGCGCTCGACGCCGGCACGGTTGTACCAGCTGCGGTCGAAGATGACGACCTCGCCTGCGGCCGGCAGGTGCGGCAGGTACCGCTGCGCATACATCTGCGACTTCTCGCGCTCGGTGGGGGCGGGCAGGGCGATGACGCGGAAGACACGCGGGCTCACGCGTTCGGTGATGGCCTTGATGGTGCCGCCCTTGCCGGCGCCGTCGCGGCCCTCGAAGACGATGCAGACCTTCAGGCCCTTGTGCACCACCCATTGCTGCAGCGTCACCAATTCGGCGTGCAGCTTCTTCAACTCGCGCTCGTAGGCCTTGTTCGAGAACTTCTCGTCCTTGGCCTTGGCTTCGTCCGGTGCGCCATCGGCCGCGACGCTGTCCGCGCCCGGCTGCTCGTGCCCGTCTTCGATGGTGTTCTTCCTTGCCGATCTCTTCTTTGCCATATTCATCTCCATCGTCTCGATTTGTCGATTGGCATGCCGCGCCGTCGAACGAGGCCGCAACACGCGCCAGCTGCCTTGGGCTCGCGGGCCATTATTGCGCCGCCCTGCCTGCAGTGGACCATCCGGAAGCTGTCCGCATTGGACATTTCAGGACATCGGATGAGCCGTTGCAGACACGCAGGGCACGAGCCATGAATCAGAATCCATGGCTTGAACGAAAGGCGCCGTGGCGCGGTCGACGGCACGCAGGAGTTCAGCGAATTCCGAAGGGAAGCCAGCATGAGCAAGACGCCCGAAACCGGCACATCCAGCCCACCCAGCCGCGAGATCGCCTTGCGCAACGGAACCCGGGTGCAGGTCCGGGTCGCCCGACCGGATGACCGCGACAGGATCGTCGCAGCCTTCAACGAGCTCGAGCCCGACTCGGTCTATACGCGCTTCTTCTCGATGCGCAAGGCACTCACGGCGGCCGAACTCGACCGCATGACCGCCACCGACTTCACCCACTTCGTCGCTCTGGTGGCCGTGGTGGGCCAAGGTGCCGACGAGACCGTGATCGGCGGTGCGTCCTACACCGCCCTGCCCACGGCCACCGACACGCGCGCGGCCGAGGTGGCGTTCACGATCGAGGAGGACTACCAGGGCCAGGGCCTGGCCGGTCAGCTGTTTGCGGTGCTCGCCGACATCGCCCGCCGGCATGGCATCCAGCGCTTCGAGGCCGAGGTGCTGGCCGGCAATGCGCCGATGCTGAAGGTGTTCGAGCGCAGTGGCCTGCCGCTGACCAAGACCCGCGACGCCGGCGTGACGCACATCGTGATGGACCTGGCCCAGACTGGCCTCGAACCCCAGGCAGCGCCATGAGCCCAGTGACCGCATACGACCCCGCCGTCGAGACAC
Organism: Burkholderiales bacterium; assembly: GCA_011391855.1. Classification (GTDB taxonomy): domain Bacteria; phylum Pseudomonadota; class Gammaproteobacteria; order Burkholderiales; family Burkholderiaceae_C; genus Rubrivivax. The sequence continues at coordinate 11,671 of JAABPT010000217.1, read as the reverse complement.
TGATCAAGGACCTGCAGACGCAGGGCAAGGGCCGCCTGATCGAACCCATCGACCGCATCTCCGAAATCCTGTTCGGCCTGTTCATGGTGCTCACCTTCACCGGCACCCTGGGTGTGGCCACGGCCGGCCGCGACGACGTGAGGCTGATGCTGGCGGCCGCCATCGGCTGCAATATCGCCTGGGGCTTCGTCGACGGTGTGATGTATGTGCTGCGCACCCTGGTTTCGCGCGCGCGCGAAGCCACCTTCGCCCGCGCCGTGCGCGCTGCCAGCCAACCCGAACTGGCCCACCGCCTGATTGCCAGCCAGGTGGGGCCGATCGCCGCTGGACTGGACGCCCCGGGCCTTGAACGGGTGCGGCAGTGGATCGTCGATCAGCCGCCGCCGCTGGCAGGCCGCGTGAGCATGAAGTGGCAGGACCTGCGCGGTGCGGTGGGCATCTTCCTGCTCGTCTTCGCCTCGACCTTCCCGCCGGTGCTGCCCTTCATCTTCATTGCCGACCTGGCGCTGGCGATGCGCGTCTCGGCAGCCATCGCGATCACGATGCTGTTCCTGTGCGGCTATGGCTGGGGCCGCTACGGCGGGCTGTCGCCCTGGCGTGCCGGCCTGGTGATGGTGTTGCTGGGCGTGGCCGTGGAGGCCATCGTCATCGCGCTCGGCGGCTGACCCACGCCGCCCGCCACTGGCCGGGCGTGGTGCCGCTCCAGCGCCGGAAGGCGCGCGTGAAGGCGCTGGCGTCGGCATAGTCCAGCGCGGCGGCGATCTGGGCGACCTCGAGTGCCGTGTCCGCCAGCATCTGGCGGGCGATCTCGAAGCGGCCGTCGTCCAGCAGTGCCTGGTAACTGGTGCCGAAGGCTTCCAGGCGGCGGCTCAGCGTGCGGCTGTGCATGGAGAACAGCGCAGCCACCTCTTCGGCCTTGGCGTGACGCGTCAGCAGCGCCGAGCGCAGCACGCTGCGCACCTGCTCCGGGAACGCGCCGGCATGGCGGGCCTCCAGCGCCTGGATCTGCTTTTGCAGCAGGCGGCCCAGGTCCGGGTCGGCCAACGGCAGCGGGTGGCTCAGCCAGTGGGCGGGAAAGGTCAACCCGTTGTACTCGGCGTCGAAGCGCAGCGGTGCCCGGAAGACCTGGCGGTAAGGCCTCTCGTCCGCCGGCCTGCGGTGAGCCAGCAGCACCTCGGAGGGCGCCCAGTCGGGGCCGCACAGCGAGCGCATGATGTTGAGCATCGTGGCCGCCGCGCCATCCCCCACCTGGTCGGTGGCCACGGTGTGCGGCAGGTGGATGGAGTAGCCCAATGTCGCGGCGTCGTCATCGACCGCCAGGTTCAAGGCCGCGCCGCGCGTGTGCAAGTGGAAATACCGCACCAGGCCGCGCAGCGCCGCACCGGCATCGGGCGAATATTTCGCCAGCAAGCCCACCAGCCCCAGGTGCTGAAGCTGGGCCTGCTGACCGACCAGCAGCCCCAGATGCTGGCAGCCGGTCCGGGCCACGCAATGATGGATGAGGCGGCTGCGGGTGGCATAGCCGATCTCGTTGTCGGGGTCGTCGAACAGGCCCGGCTCGATGCCCACCTCAGCCAGCAACTCGGCCGCATCGGCACCCAGGCTGCGCAGCACGCCCGGCAACCCGGCGAGGCTGCTGATGCGCACGGTGGCAAGCTCCTGCCCGCGCTGGATCACTGGTTGACTCATGCCGCCTGAATGCCTTTGGATTGAGGATGCGCAAGGCAGCATAACGAGCCTTGTCTGAAAATGTATATCCATTGTCGGTGAAGGCCTGCCGGATCCGGGGTTGCGATGCTCCAATTCCAAGCAACGCACGAATTTCGTTGGCCTGTTTGCAGCCTGCGCGGTTCCCGCGCATGAAGGAAGACAAAATGCCCAAGACCCTCAGCAACACCACCCGACTGGCGGCCGCCAGCGCGCCGGCGAATACGCCGCCATCGATGGTGGCCATGTCGGCCCTGAACCCGGCCCTGCAGGCCTGGGGACCCTTTGGCGAATACATGACCGACGCCGTGCAGCGCACCATCCTGTTCTGGGACGTGATGCGCCAGCGCAGCGACCAGTACTACGCGCAGAAGAGCAAGGCCGTGCCGCACGTGCTGAGCTTCGACGCCGAATTGGTGCTCGACGCCCGCAGCTTCGCCAAGCCAGTGAACTACCTGCTGGTGCGCATCAAGCCGCTGGAAGGCGTGGCGGTGGATCCCCTGAAGCGGCCCTTCGTCGTCGTCGACCCGCGCGCCGGGCACGGGCCGGGCATCGGCGGCTTCAAGGCCGACAGCGAGATCGGTGTCGCCATGCGTGCCGGCCACCCGTGCTACTTCGTCGGCTTCACGCCCGAGCCGATGCCGGGCCAAACCATCGAAGACATCATGAACGCCGAGGCGGTGTTCCTGGAACGTGTCATCGAACTGCACCCGCAGGCCGAGGGCAAGCCCTGCGTCATCGGCAACTGCCAGGCCGGCTGGGCGGTGCTGCTGGTGGCCGCGGTGCGGCCCGAGCTCTTCGGCCCGATCATCGTTCCCGGCTCGCCGCTGTCGTACTGGGCCGGCGTGGAAGGCGAGAACCCCATGCGCTACACCGGCGGCCTGGCCGGCGGCAGCTGGATGACCCAGCTGACCAGCGATCTGGGCAACGGCATCTTCGACGGCGGCCACCTGGTCGAGAATTTCGAGAACCTGAACCCCGCCAACACCTTGTGGGCCAAGAACTACGACCTGTGGTCGAAGGTGGACACCGAGGGGCCGCGCTTCATCGAGTTCGAGAAATGGTGGGGCGGCCACGTCAACCTGAACGGCGAGGAAATCCAGTGGATCGTCGACCAGCTGTTCGTCGGCAACCGGCTGGCCACCGGCGAGATCGTCACCAGCCAGGGCGAACGCGTCGACCTGCGCCAGATCCGATCGCCGATCGTCTGCTTCTGCTCCAAGGGCGACAACATCACCCCGCCGCAGCAGGCCTTGGGCTGGATCGTCGACCTGTACGGCAGCGACAACGACATCCGCGCCTGCGGCCAGACCATCGTCTATGCCGTGCACGAAACGGTGGGCCACCTGGGCATCTTCGTCTCGGGCGGCATCGCCAAAAAGGAGCACCAGGAATTCGCCTCGAACATCGACCTCATCGACGTGCTGCCGCCGGGTCTGTATGAAGCCGTGATGACGCCGAAGACGGCCGACGCGGCAGGTGCAGAAAGCGTCGTCGGCGACTGGATCGTGCGCTTCGAGCCGCGCACGCTGGACGACGTGAAGCAGATCGTCCAGCCCGACCCCGAGAGCGACCGCCGCTTCGCCACCGTGCGGCGGGTGTCGGAGATCAACCTCGGCCTGTACCGCACCCTGTTCCAGCCCTTCGTGAAGGCTTCGGTCAACGAACAGACGGCTGAGTGGATGAAGAAGCTCAGCCACGCCGAGCTGCCGTTCGAGATCTTCTCGGAGCGCAACCCGCTGATGCAGCAGGTGGCGCAGCTGGCCGAGCAGGTGCGCCAGCAGCGCCAGCCGGTGGCGCCCGACAGCCCCTTCCTGCAGTGGCAGGCCATGGTTTCGGACGGGATCATCGCCGCCCTGAACGGCTACCGCGACCTGCGCGACAGCAACCTGGAGAAGATGTTCCTGGCCATCTACAGCTCGCCGGTGCTGCAGGCCCTGGTGGGGCTGAGCGCCACGGACGAGCCCGTGCGTCGCAAGCCGGGGCTGGACCCGGAGCGCCAGGCGCTCATCGAGCAGCGCATCGCCGAGCTCAAGGCGCGCATCGCCGAAGGTGGCGCGCGCGAGGCCGCCATCCGCGCGCTGGTCTACATCGGCCTGGCGGGGCCAGGCGTCGACGAGCGTGCGTTCAACGTGCTGCGCGACATTCGCGACCAGAACAAGGGGATCACGCTTCAGGCCTTCAAGCAGATGCTGCGCGAGCAGTATTTCAGTCTGTTGCTCGACCGCGACGCGGCGCTGGCCGCCATTCCGAAGATGCTGCAGTCCGAGCCCGAGCTCCAGGCCCGCATGCGGGAGGTGCTGCACCGCACCGTGCAGGCCGCTGGCGAGCTGAGCGGCGAACGCGCAAAACGGTTGGCACAGGTGGAAGCGTTGTTCGGCGCCAGCCTGCCGGCGGCCGAGCCCCGCAAGGCGGGGCCGAAGGTCGAAAGCAAGACCGCCACCAAGGCGGTACGCCCGACAGCCCGGAAGACCGTCCGCAAGACCGCCTGAGATGCGGACGCGGTTTCCATGGAGCCTGTGCTTACACTCCGCCCTGCGCGGCGGCAGGCCGCCGGACCGTGCGGGCGTTGACATTCATCAATGAACCGCATGGTCTTCTGTCCAAAGATGATCCATCAGCATCTCGGCATGTTCGGCTTCGCCGGGCACCGAAGTTTCAAATTGGCTGTGTTCAGGAGCAACACCATGAAATCAAGAATCTCGCCCAGGATCGGACCCTTTTTGCTGGGCACCCTGCTCGGCGTCGGGGCTGCAGGCTCGGCCCTCGCCCAGTCGGGTGGCAACGCCGCAGGCCTGCTCAACAACTCATGGGTCTTCAACCTGGGTGGTTTCGTCTATCAGACGGACATGGAAGCCCGGCTCGACGGGCAGTCGTCGCAGAACCCCGAGGTCGATTTCGACGAAAGCTTCGGCAAGGCCGACGATTCGAGGCGGGTGCGCGCCGACGCGCTGTGGCGCATCACTCCCGCGCATCACCTGCGCTTCATGTATTTCGACAACTCGAACTCGCGCACGCGTGTGCTTGACAAGGACCTGGAATGGGGCGACTACGCCTTCCTGGCCGGCAGCAGCGCCACGTTCAGCCAAGAGTTCAACGTCTACGCGCTGTCGTACGAATGGGCGTTCATGCGCAGTCCCACCTATGAGGTGGCAGCCAGCCTCGGCGTGCACTATATGGACATGAAGTTCCAACTCTCGGGCAACGCCAACTACTCGGGCCCCGATTGCGCCACGCCGCCTTGCTCGGTGACTGGGGCCACCAAGGGCAGCGACCTGCCGGCACCGTTGCCCATGATCGGACTGCGCGCCGGCTGGCTGGTGGCGCCGAACTGGTACCTCGAGGCTTCGGGCCAGTTCTTCCAGCTTGACGTCGACGGATACGACGGCCGCTGGTCCGACATGCGGCTGAGCGCCACCTGGATGTTCCACCGCAACTTCGGTGTTGGTATGGGCTACAACTGGTTCGGCACCCGCCTGGACGTCAGCAGGGACGACTTCAACGGCAAGCTCAAGCTGGGTTATTCCGGCCTGCAGGCCTACCTGACCGGCACCTTCTGAGCGACAACGGCCGCGCCTGCACGCGGCCCCAAGTTCATGTCGATTCCGAAGCACGAGAAGTACCAGCGCCTCATCGGTCGCGCCAGGGCACTGGCACCGACCCCTTGTGCAGTGGCCCACCCCTGCGACGAAAGCGCGCTGCGTGGCGCCGTGGAAGCGGCTCAGATGGGCCTCATCCGGCCCATCCTGGTGGGGCCGAAGGCGCGCATCGAGGCGCTGGCCGCGCAGTTCAAGCTCGACCTCTCGCGTTGTGAGCTGGTCGACGCGCCCCACAGCGTAGGCTCGGCCGAGGCCGCCGTGCATCTCGCTCGCGAGGGCAAGGCCGAGATGCTGATGAAGGGCAGCCTGCACACCGACGAGCTGATAGCCGCGGTGGTGAAGCGCGACACCGGCCTGCGCACCGCCCGCCGCATCAGCCACTGCTTCATCATGGACGTGCCGGTGATCGACCGCGTGGTCATCATCACCGACGCCGCGATCAATATCTTCCCGACGCTGGAAGACAAGATCCATATCGTGCAGAACGCCATCGACCTGGCGCATGCGCTGGGCGTGGCGCAGCCCAAGGTGGCCATCCTTTCGGCGATGGAAACCGTGAACCCGAAGGTGCCTTCCACCATCGAGGCCGCCGCGCTGTGCAAGATGGCCCAGCGCGGCCAGATCACCGGTGGCCTGCTCGACGGGCCACTGGCGCTGGACAACGCCATCGACCTGGGCGCGGCCCAGATCAAGAAGATCACGTCACCCGTGGCCGGCCTGGCCGACATCCTGGTGGTGCCCGACCTGGAGGCCGGCAACATGCTGGCCAAGAGCCTGAGCTTCATGGCCGACGCCGACGCCGCCGGCATCGTGCTGGGGGCGCGTGTGCCCATCATCCTGACCAGCCGCGCCGATTCGGTGGAAACGCGCCTGGCCTCATGCGCGGTGGCGGCACTGGTCGCCCAGTCGCGCCGCGAAGACCTGAAGAAGGCGGTGGCCTGATGACGAAGGCGATCGCGGTGCTGAACGCAGGTTCTTCCAGCTTGAAGTTTTCTCTGTTCGAGCAGGCAGGTGACGATCTCAAACTCACGCTGCGCGGCCAGGCCGAGGGCCTGCAGATCGCGCCGCGCTTCGTGGCCAAGAGCGCCAGCGGCGAGACCCTCTCCAGCCACGCCTGGGACGACGGCACCCGGCTCGGGCACGCCGACGCGCTGGACCACATCGTGGCCACCCTGCGCGACCGGCTGGCAGGTACGCGTCTGACCGGCGTGGGGCACCGCGTGGTGCACGGCGGGCTTCTGTACTCGCAGCCGGTGCGCGTGGACGGCTCGGTGCTCGACGACCTGGCGCAGTTCATTCCGCTGGCGCCGCTGCACCAGCCGCACAACCTGACACCGATCCGGCTGCTGCAGGAACGCCAGCCTACGCTGCCGCAGGTGGCCTGCTTCGACACGTCCTTCCACCGCGCGCAGCCCGAACTGGCGCAGATGTTCGCGCTGCCCCGGGAATTGCACGACGCCGGCGTACGGCGCTACGGCTTCCACGGCCTGAGCTACGAGTACATCGCCTCGGTGCTGCCGCAACTGGACCCGAAGGCCGCGCAGGGGCGCACCGTGGTGCTGCACCTGGGCAACGGTGCCAGCATGTGCGCGCTGGATGGCGGCCGCAGCGTGGCCAGCACGATGGGCTTCACCGCCGTCGACGGGCTGCCGATGGGCACGCGCTGCGGTGCCATCGACCCCGGGGTCATCCTGTACCTGATGGACCAGCGCGGCATGGATGCACGCGCCATCGAAAGACTCATCTACAACCAGTCGGGGCTGCTGGGCGTTTCGGGTGTGTCGAGTGATATGCGCACGCTGCTGGCGAGCACCGAGCCGCGCGCGGCGCTGGCGGTGGACCTGTACGTGTACCGCATCGGGCGCGAACTGGGTTCGTTGGCGGCGGCGCTGGGCGGGCTGGACGCGCTGGTTTTCACCGGCGGCATCGGCGAGAACAGTGCCGAGATCCGGGCCCGCGTTTGCCGCAACGCCGCCTGGCTGGGCGTGGCGCTGGACGAAGCGGCCAACCAGGGTGGCGGGCCGCGCATCAGCACGGCCACCAGCGCCGCCGCGGCGTGGACGGTGCCCACCAATGAAGAGCTGATGATCGCGCGCCACACACGCCGCGTGCTCGGCGCATAGCCGCCGTTGCGGTTCATCACGGGCACACGCGTGGCGTGCCCTGTGCCATCAGCGAGCCCTGCCGTGCCATTGCTGACGCGCCTCGATGGCGGCGCGCACGTCGGACGTTTGCACCGCGGCCGCGTGACGCGGCGCCGTGATCGTGCAGGTCCATGGAATGGACGAGATCGCGCAGCCCGGTTCCCATTTCTGGCACGATTACCGTTGACCCTACTCATTCAACCTGGCGGAAGCTCCCACTCATGAACCCACTTTTGAAGACGGCTCGCGCGGCAGCCCGCGTCGCCGGCCTGCTGGTCGTTGCGGCGGTCCCCTTCGCGGCCGTGGCACAGACCGCCGGCCAATTCGACCGCACGGCGCTGCCGATCGCCGAGCCCAAGCGGCCTGTCTACACCGCAGTCGACGCTCGTGACGTCAAGATGCCGCCGCGCTTCCAGGTCCAGGCGCCCGCTGGCGCACCCAACGTGGTGATCGTGCTGATCGACGACATGGGCTTCGGTGTGCCCAGCACCTTCGGCGGCCCGGTGCCGATGCCCACGCTCGACAAGCTGGCCCAGCAAGGCCTGCGCTACAACAACTTCCACACCACCGCGCTGTGTTCACCCACGCGTGCCGCGCTGAAGTCGGGCCGCAACCACCACACGGTGAACATGGGGTTCATCACCGAGATGGCCACCGGCTTCCCGGGTGCGACCGGGCAGATCCCGAGCAATACCGCGCCGCTGGCCGAAATGCTGCGCCTGAACGGCTACGCCACCGCCGCATTCGGCAAATGGCACGAGACGGCGGCCTGGGAAGCCAGCGTGGCCGGGCCCTTCGACCGCTGGCCCACCCGGCAGGGCTTCGACAAGTTCTACGGCTTCCTCGGCGGCGAGACCAACCAGTGGGCGCCCTACCTGTACGACGGCACCGCCGTCGTCGAACTGCCGGCCGACCCGAACTACCACTTCATGAACGACATGACGGAGAAGGCACGCGCCTGGATCAAGCACCAGAAGGCGCTGACGCCGGACAAGCCGTCGTTCATCTACTTCGCCCCCGGCGCAACCCACGCGCCGCACCATGCGCCGCAGGCCTGGATCGACAAGTGGAAAGGCAAGTTCGACGCCGGCTGGGACCAGATCCGCGAGCAATCACTGGCGCGGCAGATCGCGCTCGGCGTGGTGCCCGCGGGCACGAAGCTCGCGCCCAAGCCGCCGAAAATCAAGGACTGGAGCGCACTCTCGGCCGACGAAAAGCGCTTGTTCGCGCGCCAGGCCGAAGTGTTTGCCGCGTTCGCCGAGTACACCGACTTCGAAATCGGTCGCATGCTGAAGGCCTTCGAGGAAGTGGGCCAGGCCGACAACACCCTCGTCTTCTATATCGCCGGCGACAACGGCACCAGCGGCGAAGGCGGCCAGAGCGGCCTGTTCAACGAGTACACCTACTTCAATGGTGTGACGGAGAAGGTCGAGGACATGCTGAAGAGGGTCGACCAGTGGGGCGGCCCGCAGACCTATCCGCACATGGCCGCCGGCTGGGCGGTGGCCTTCAACAGCCCCTTCGGCTGGATGAAGCAGGTGCCGTCGGACTTCGGCGGCACGCGCAACGGCACTGTCGTGTCCTGGCCCAAGGGCATCCAGGCCCGCAACGAGGTGCGCAGCCAGTTCAGCCACGTGATCGACGTGGCGCCGACGGTGCTGCAGGCCGCCGGCCTGCCCGAGCCGAAGGTCGTCAACGGCGTGAAGCAGATTCCGATGGCCGGCACCAGCCTGGTCTATTCGTTCGACGATGCCAAGGCCAAGGATCGCCACACCACGCAGTACTTCGAGATCGCCGGCAACCGCGCCATCTACCACGACGGCTGGCTTGCACGCACGATCCACCGGGCGCCGTGGGAAGCCAAGCCGCGCCGCGCGCTGAAGGACAACTCGGCCTGGGAACTGTTCGACACACGTTCGGACTTCAGCCTGGCCAACGATGTGGCGGCCAAGAACCCGAAGAAGCTGGCCGAGTTGCAGGCGCTGTTCCTGAAGGAAGCCGGCAAGCACGGCGCTCTGCCGCTGGACGACCGTGTCTTCGAGCGGCTCGATGCGGCGGCCGTCGGCCGGCCCGACGTGATGGGCACGCGCAAGTCGCTGACGCTGGCCGAGGGCATGGTCGGCATGCTCGAAGGCGTGTTCATCAACGTGAAGAACCGCTCGTCGACGATCACCGCCGAGATCGAGGTGCCGCAGAACGGCGGCAATGGCACGCTGATCGCCCAGGGCGGGCGCTTCGGTGGCTGGTCGCTGTACGTCAAGGACGGGGTGCCGGCCTACGACTACAACTTCCTCGGGCTGCAGCGCACGTCGATCGCATCGACGAAGAAGCTGAACCCCGGCAAGGCCCAGTTGCGCTTCCAGTTCGACTACGACGGTGGTGGCCCGGCCAAGGGCGGTCTGGGCACGCTGTTCGTCGATGGCGAGAAGGTGGCCGAAGGCCGGATCGCGGCCACGCAGGCGGGTCTGTTCTCGGCGGACGAAACGGCCGACGTCGGCATCGACCTGGGCACGCCGGTGGTCGAGACCATCGGCGCCGAAGCCAAGTCGCGCTTCACCGGGCGCATTCCGAAGGTCACCGTCGAGGTGAAGTGAGCGTCGATGGGTCAGCGCTTCGCCGGTGCCTCGTACCAACGGTCCTTGGGCACGACCTTGGGTTGCTCCGGGTCGCCCTCGTAGGCCGGGGTCATGATGGCCACGCCGTATTCGTTGAAGACATCGAGGATGTTGCGGTGCAGTTCGGTGTAGATGGCATTCATCTCGCCGGGCCGGTCGGTGTAGGCATTCAGTTCGTAGTTCACCGCGAAGTCGCCCAGCGACTTCTGCAGCACGTAGGGCGGTGGCTCCTTCAGCAGCCGCGGCGTGCGCTCGGCCGCCATCAGCAACATCGCCTCGACCTGACGCCAGGGCGTCTCGTAACCGATGCCCACCGTGGTGTGCAGGATCAGGCCCCGGCTGCCGGCCAGCGTGCTGTAGTTGACGACGGCGCTGTTCAGGATGATCGAATTCGGGATCACCACGTCCTCGTTCTTCAGCGAACGCACGTGCGTGACCTGCAGCCGCACCTCGGTGACCTCGCCGACGATGTCGCCCACCTTGATGCGGTCGCCGACACGAAAGGCGCGCCGGTAGGTCATCGAGTAGCCGGCGATGATGTTGGCGATGATGGACGTGGAGCCCAGCGAGAAGATGATGCCCAGGAACAGCGAGACGCCCTTGAAGGCGTCCGAACCCGACCCCGGGATGTAGGGAAACGCCACGACCACCGCGAAGGCGACCACCAGCAGGCGCACGATGCGGTAGGTGGGCCAGGTCCAGTCGCGGTCGAAGCCCTTCAGCTTCACCGCACCCTGCTCGATGGCGCCGAACATCAGGTGCAGCGTCTTCAGGACGTAACGCGTCACCAGCACCAGGAGGACCAGGAATACCAGGCTCGGGATCGACCTCACCACACCCTTGCCCATCCTGGCCAATGGGTCCAGGATCAGGCCCAGCAGGTCGACGGCAAAGCCCCGCGTGGCCGGAAACTGCAGCAACGCGAAGTTCAGGACAAAGTAGGCGACGCTGAGCGACAGCAGCCAGAAGCCCGTGGCGACGAAGCTGCGCAGCCCGCCCCACAGGCGTTCGGCATGCAGAACCTTGAAGCCACCGATCTGCAGGTGGTCAAGGCGTGCGCGATAGCGCCGCTCCAGCACGCCGTCGACGAAGTGCCGCAGCCGGCGCAGCACATACAGCGCCACCCCCAGCAGCAGCACGGCCGCCGCCGCGTAGGCTGCGCTGCGCAGCAGTGCGGACTGCTCGCGGTCGCTGCGGTAGCGCGTGACGGCTTGCTGCATCTGCCACAGGTTGAACTGCGCCAGCACCGGCCGTCGAATGCCGTCGATACGGGCATCGGCGTCCAGCACCGTCATCAGGACCTGCTTGCCCGCCACGATGGTGCTGCCCAGCGGCCGCTCTTCCACCAGCAGCGACTCGGGCGCGATGCCCGGGTCGCGCGCGACTTCGACGATCCGCCCGGCGATGGCTTCGGCACGCGTCGCGGCCAGGAAGGAGCCCGAGCCGCGCACCTTGAACAGCACCTGTCCGTCGATGCGGACCGGCGCCATGGCAATGCCCTCCGGCGCTTCGTCAGCGTCGTCGGCGGCGGCGGCAGCGGCGCGCAGCGTATGGGGCCCCACGTCGTCGGCACCCCACGCCGCAGAGGCGGCCGCCGCGCAAAGTA
>JAABPT010000216.1 GCA_011391855.1 Burkholderiales bacterium | reverse complement strand
GCGCTCGCACCGGCCCTGGTGTCGGCAGCCCTGCTCGTCACTTTGCCGGCCCAGGCGCAGACCCCGGACGGCTGGCGCTTCCAGGTCGCCATCAACGCCTACCTGCCCGATATCGGCGGCAGCACCACGTTCCCGCAGGCTGGCGCCGGCAGCGACGTGACGCTGGACGCCGAGACCATCCTGGAAAACCTGAAGATGACCTTCATGGGTTCGTTCGAGGCCAGCAACGGCCGCTGGGGCGCGTTCACCGACGTGCTGTACATGGACGTCGGCAACACGCGATCGAATTTCCATGATCTCAGCATCGGTGGCCTGCCGCTGCCGGCAGGCGCCACCGCGAAAGCCGACTACGACATGAAGGGCTGGGTGTGGACGCTGGGCGGGGTGTGGAATCTCTCTTCGGATGCCGCGTCCAAGCTCGACCTGGTCGCCGGGGTGCGCCTGCTCGACATCACGCAGACGCTGGACTGGGAGGTCACGGGCAATGTCGGCACCATTCCGTTGCCGGGCCGCGCCGGCAGCGCCGAAGTCACCCTTTCGAACTGGGACGCCATCGTCGGCGTGAAGGGCCGCGTGGCCTTCGGCGAGGGCCGCAAATGGTTCGTTCCCTATTACGCCGATATCGGCGCGGGCGATTCCGATCTCACCTGGCAGGCCATGGGCGGCATCGGCTACGCTTTCCAGTGGGGTGAACTCGTCGGCGCCTGGCGCCATCTCGACTACGACATGAAGTCGAGCCAGAAGGTGGAGAGTCTCACTTTCAGCGGGCCCATGATCTCGGCCGTCTTCCGCTGGTAGGCGAGCCTGCCGCCGGGTCGGGGCGGCGGCGTCGCAGGCCCGACCTGTGCCGGGTCCAAGGCCGCACCCCGGCGTATATTCCTGTTTGCCGTTTCATCAACCAAAACGCTAGGAGTACTGTTCATGAAGTTCATTTCAGCAAGCCGTTTCGTGGGTCTGGGCATCGCCGCGGCCGTGTCGTTGGCACCGTTCGCGCTGGCGCAGGCGCAGGACGCCAAGCCAGCCGATCCGAGCACCAAGCGCGCCGAATTGCGCAAGATGTGCGACCAGGCGCTGGCCACGTTGTACAAGGCCAAGCCCGATGCCAAGGCCACCGTGGAGAAGGCGGCGGGCTACGGCTGCTTCACGAGCTTCGGCATGACGTTCTTCGTCGGCGGCGCCGGCGGCCAGGGCCTGGTGCACTCCAACGCCACCAAAACCGACACCTACATGAATATGGCGCAGGCCAGCGGCGGCTTCGACTTCGGCGTCAAGAGTTACCGCGAGGTGCTGGTGTTCAAGGATGCCAAGACGCTGGATACCTTCGTCAACAAGGGCTGGGAATTCGGTGGCACCGCCACGGCTGCGGCCAAGGCCGGTGGCAAGGGCGGCAGCGCCGACGACACGCAGATCAGCGGCGGGGCCATCCAGGTCTTTTCGATGACGAACACCGGCTTGGCGGCCGGCGTCTCGGCGGGCGGTCGGAAGTACTGGAAGGACGACGAACTCAACGCGAAGTAAGCGGCGGCGCGGCCGGCGGCGGGTTGCCCCCGCTGCTGCCGGCGAGTTCCACCCGGATGGCACCCGGCACGTCCAGGTGCACGTCGCGCTGCGGGAAGGCAATGCCGATACCGGCGGCCTGCAAGGCGTCGGCAATGGCAAAGCGCAGGTCGCTGTCCACGCTGGGGCCGCCGCGCTCCCCACCCAGGCGCGTCCAGTACTGCAGGCGCAGCGTCAGGCTGTCGCTGCCGAAGTCCTCGAACAGCACTTCGGGGGCCGGTTCCTTCAAGACCGACCCATTTGCCGAGGCGCAGTCGGTGAGGATCCGCGCGGCCTGGCGCAGGTTGCTGCCATACGAAACGCCCACGACCACGGACCGCCGCACGTCCGGGCTGCTGCCGCTCCAGTTGCTGATCTGGTTTTCGAGCAGCGAAGAGTTGGGCACGATGGCGTCGATACCGTCGAATCCGCGCACCGTGGTGGCGCGCAGGTCCACCGTCTGCACCGTGCCCGACATGCCGCCGATGGAGACGACATCGCCGACGCGGATCTTGCGTTCGAACAGGATGATGATGCCGCTGATGATGTTCTTGATGATGTTCTGCGTGCCGAAGCCGATGCCGATGGCCAGCGCGCCA
>JAABPT010000215.1 GCA_011391855.1 Burkholderiales bacterium | reverse complement strand
TCGATCTGCGTGGCCTCGGTGGCGCTGAAGAGTTCGTAGTTCCAGACCTGGCCGAGCCAGCCGCCGGCCAGCGCCTGGATGCGGTCGGCCCACCCGCCCAGGCTGTCGGGACGGTCTGAAACGCCCAGGTCGGCGCGACTGCGCGACAGCAGCACATCGGCCCGGCTGAGCGCATCGCGCAGGCGGAAGTGCATCTCCCGCTGCGCCACCAGCGTTTCCAGCACCCGCTGTTCGGCGGCGCGCGCCGGGTCGTCGGCCGGCAGCATGCGCACCAGCCCGCGCTGCGTGCGCAACTCCGACGCCAATGCCGAGTTCTGCTCCGACAAGCTGCGCTGCCGGGCCTGTGCGCGGGCGATGCCCCGGTCCAGCGCCACCGCCACGGCCTTTTTCTTGTCGAGGTCGGCCCCTGCGGCCAGTGCCTCCTGCCGGCTGCGCCAGAGCACCGCCCGGTCACGCTCGATGGCTTCGAGTTCGCGCAACACGGCCAGGGTCTGCTGCAGGGATTCCAGTTCCCGCGCCAGCGCGGAGTCGGTTCCTGTGTCGCCGGCCTGGCTTCGCGCCAGTTGCTCGGCCAGCCGCACGCGCTCGGCAGCCAGGGTGCGCCCTTCGCTGGCGATCTCCTGCAGCAGCCGCTGCAGGTCGGCGTCGTCCAGACGCTGCTGGCCACGCACGCGGTCGACCTCGTTGCGCAAACGCGCGACGGGTTCGTCCAGCGACGCCAGCCGTGCGCGCACCTGCTGGCGCGTGGCGTCGGCCTGCACCAGTTCCAGCTCCGCGACCTGCGCCTGCAGTGCGGCCAACTCGAGCGGGGCGCGCGCCGGGCTCGCCAGGTCGCCGCCATTGCCCCGTGCGGAACGATCCCGCTGCCGCCGCAGGGCGGCATCGGCGGCGGCGCGGGCGGTCACCGCCGATTCGAACTCGCCGTCGAGCGATTTCAGGGTCAGCCGGAGCGCCGACTGTTGCGCGGCCAGGCCGTCGAGCTGGTCACGCAGGTTGTCGACTTCGAGCACGCTGTAGGGCGGCGGGCCACCGAGCGTGGGCACCGGCGGGGCCGGGCGGGCATCGGCGCCGCCCCGGGCGGCCTGGGCCCGCGCGGCGGCCAGGCGGGCCGCCAGCAGGTCGACCCGGCGTGCCGAGGCCAGTTGCCGCTCGGCCAGCAGCGGTGCACTGCCTTCGGGCTGCGCCTGCAGCCGCTGGTGCTCGGCCTGGGCAGCGGCAAGGCGGTCCTGCCAGTCCTGGGCGCTGGTCGAGGCGGGGGCCGACGCGGCTTCGCTGCCGTTCGCCCCCGTGCCGGGCAGCAAGCCCAGCGGCAAGCCTTGCGCCGTGGCGGAGGACGCTGCGATGAACGACCAGACAAGCAGCACGCAGGCGACGCGCGTGCTCGCTGAAGGCGGCCCTAAACCCGACATACGACGTCCCTTGGAATGCCAACCCGCGATCCTCGCACGCCTGGCTGGCATGGCGTCCGCCGGCGTTACATCAGTCGACCCAGCTCCCGCCAAACCGGGTGATTGCGGCGGCGCCTGCCCACACTGCAGATCGTCGACAGGCTGCGCCCCAGCGCCATCTGCGTCACCACCTTGCTGAGCGCGCCAAGCTCGTCCACCATGCGGTCGAAGTGTGCGGCGTCAAGAACCAGCACCAGGCTCGGGGTGCGAGCCTTCACGGCGGTCGTGCGCCGACCCTTGTTGACCATCTCGACTTCACCGAAATAGTCACCGTCCTGAAGGTCGGCCAGGCGGATGGCCTGGTGCCCCGCGTCCAGGGTGGAGATGGACACCGTGCCGCGCACGACGATATAAAACTTGTCGCCGGCATCGCCTTGGGCGTAGATGCTCTGCCCCGGCTCGTAAAAACGTGAAACGAAATGGTCGGCCAGGGACTGCAGCGCGTCGAGCTCGACGTCGCGGAACAGCGGTATCGCGCGCAGGCGCTCACCGCTGACCTCGGCGTGGTGGCCGTCGCCGCTGACCGTGAAGCCGGCCTGCATCTGCCACAGCTGCTGGTACAGGCCGCCACGCGCCAGCAGTTCGTCGTGACGGCCCTGCTCCACCACCTGCCCCTGGTCCATGACGACGATGTGGTCGACGAAAGCCGCCGACGCCAGCCGATGGGTCACGAGCATCACGGTGCGCGCCTGGGCCAGTTGTCGGAGCGTGCCGTTGATGGCCGATTCGGTTTCCGGGTCGAGCGACGACGTCACCTCGTCCAGCAGCAGGATCGCCGGATCCGGCAGGATGGCGCGCGCCAGCGACAGGCGCTG
>JAABPT010000214.1 GCA_011391855.1 Burkholderiales bacterium | reverse complement strand
GACTGGGTGCTGGCCAGCCGCAATGCCTTCGGCGAGTGGTGGGTGCGCACCCGTGTGCCGCCGCTCACCCAGCTGGCGCGGCGCTTGCACGACGGCCGCGACAAGGTGACGCGCGTGGTCATCGTCAGCAACGTCGATACGGCGCTGCTGGTGATGGGCCTGGACCACGACTTCAGCCCGCGCCGGCTGGAGCGCTACCTGGCCCTGGTGCGCATGGCCGGCGTGGCCGCCGTGGTGGTGCTGACCAAGGCCGACCTGTGCGACGACGTGGCGGGTCGGCTGCAAGAGGTGCAGGCGCTGCTGCCGCAGGGTGCAGCGGCGGTGGCCGTGAATGCGCTGGGCACCGGCGACGAAGCGCCCGGACAAGCGCTGGCGCCGTGGTTGCAACCGGGCCAGACATTGGTGCTGCTGGGCTCCAGCGGCGCGGGCAAGAGCACGCTGACGAATGCGCTCACCCAGGCGCTTGCCGGCACGGGGCAGGACACCGGCCCCAACCGCGCCGGCGACAGCCGCGGCCGCCACACCACCACCGCGCGTTCGCTGCATGCCACGCCACAGGGCGCCTGCATCATCGACACGCCGGGCTTGCGCACGCTGCGCCTGGACGGTGAAGCCGATGGGCTCGACGCCGTCTTCGACGATATCGCGCGGCTGGCGCCCTTGTGCCGCTTCCGCGACTGCGGCCACGACAACGAGCCCGGCTGCGCCGTTCGTCCTGCCGTGAGCAGCGAGCGCCTGCGCAATTACCACAAGCTGCAACGCGAGGTGCGGCGCGACAGCATCACGGCGCTGGAGCGCAAGGCCCTGGTGTCGCAGTGGAAGGCGCGTGGCCGCGCCGCGCGCGAGCGCATCAACGCCAAGCGAGGGTGAGGTTCATGCCGCCATCACCATCGCCACCTCACCCCGACGTCCGCCCCGGGCCCGTGCCCCGGCTGCCTTGGGCCGACCCGTTCAGGGTCGGCCAGGCGAGCCGGCCGTGCCGCCCGGGACCAAGGCGTCGCGCTGCGCCAGCGTCGGGAACAGGCGCAGCCAGAGGCCCGCCACCAGCAGCGTGCCCAGGCCGCCCAGCACGACAGAACCCACCGGGCCCAGCAGCGCCGCGGTGGCGCCGGACTCGAATTCGCCGAGCTGGTTGGAAGCGCCGATGAAGACCGAGTTGACCGCGCTCACGCGGCCACGCATGGCATCCGGCGTTTCCAGCTGCACCAGGGTCTGGCGCACGACCACGCTCACCATGTCGGCCGCGCCGCTGACCACCAGCGCGGCCATCGAGAGCCAGAACGCCGTCGACAGCCCGAACACCAGCATCGCCAGGCCGAACACGGCCACCGCGCCCAGCAGCAGCGGCCCGCTGCGCCGGCGCACCGGCCAGCGCGACAGCGCCACCGACATCAGCAGCGCACCCACCGCGGGCGAAGCGCGCAGCAGGCCCAGCCCCGTGGGGCCCACGTGCAGGATGTCCTTGGCGAAGATCGGCAGCAACGCCGTGGCGCCGCCCAGCAGCACGGCGAAGAGGTCCAGCGAGATGGCTCCCAGCACCACCTTGCGCTCGAAGATGAAGTGCACGCCGGCCAGCAGCGTCTGCCAGCTTAACGGCGCGGCCGGTGGCGGCGCGTGTTCGTAGCGGATGGCCAGGCACAGCGCCGTGGCCAGGGTGAACAACGCCGCGCAGACGGCATAGGTGGCGCCGGCGCCGGCGGCATAGATCAGCCCGCCCAAAGCGGGGCCGGCGATGATGGCTCCTTGCAGCCCGGCCGAACTGAAGGCCAGCGCGCGCGCCAGCAGTGGGGCCGGCACCAGCAGCGGCGTCAGCGCTTGCTGCGCCGGCATCTGGAAGGCGCGCACGGACCCCAGCACCACCGACACCCCGAGCAGCAGGCCGCGCGAGGCAAAACCACTGTCGCTGCCGGCCCAAAGCAACAGAGCCACCGCCACCTGCGCGGCCAGGCACAGCGCCACGATGCGGGCGCGGTGGTGGCGGTCGATCAGGTGCCCGGCCGGCAAAGCCAGCGCGAGTGCTGGCGCAAACTGCAGCAGTCCGACCAGGCCCAGGTCCCAGGCCGAGCCGGTGAGGTCGTACATCTGCCAGGCCACGGCCACCATCAGCATCTGGCTGGCGGCCACGCCGGCCAGGCGCGCAAACCACAGCAGCATGAAGCCGCGGTGGGCGAAGAGGGCGTCGCCGCCGTCGCCGCCGTCGCTTTTGGGCTTCACCGCGCAGGTGCTGGAACCGATACCGGCGCGGGCAGCGCCATGCCGCGCCGTGCCATCGCCTCGCGCACGCGCAGCGGGTGGTCGCTGATGAGGCCGTCCACGCCCCAGCCGATGAGGCGGTCGATCCGTTCGGGTTCGTTCACCGTCCACGGAATGACCTTCAGGCCGAGCGCCTTCGCCTCGGCCAGTTGTGCCTCGGTCAGTTCGCCGTGGAAGGGCGACCAGATGCCCGCGCCCAGCGCCTTCACCAGCCGCGGCACCGAGCCGCCATGGTCTTGCAGGCGCAGGCCGGCGGTCCAGCGTGCGTCACTCAGGTTGTCGATGGAGGGCAGCCGTGCCGTCAGGGCCGCGATCGGCAGCGCGGGCGCCAGCCGCTGCACGGCGCGCAGCGTGCGCCAGTCGAAGCTCTGCACCGTGACGCGCTCGGACATGCCGTGGCGCTGCACGACGTCGAGCAGTGCGCGCGCGAAGGCCTCGGGCTCGGGCGCCAGCTCAGGGGTCAGTGGCGACAGCTTGGTTTCGACATTGAAGCGCACCGGCACGGCCGACGTGCGGAGCATCTGGAACAGCGCCTCCAGCGTCGGCACAGGCTCGCCGTCGGCCGGTTGCTGCTCGGCGAAAGTCTCGGCATATTTCGTCCCCGGCTTCAGGCGGCCGACATCGAAACGCTGCAGTTCCGCCAGCGTCAACGTCCGCAGCGCCGGCCCGGGCACAGCGATCCAGGCACCGCTGGCGTCGCGGGTCAGGTCGGGGTTCAGGCGCGAGTCGTGGGCGATGACCACCTGGGCGTCACGCGTGACGCCCACGTCCAGCTCCAGCGTCGTCACGCCCGCGGCCAGCGCCTGGCGAAAGCCCGCCAGAGAATTTTCCGGCGCCATGCCGCGGGCGCCGCGGTGGCCTTGCAGGTCGAACGCGTTTGCGTTGCAAAGTGCCGCCGAAGCCAGGCACAGCGCCAAGGCAGCTCGGCTCAGGAGAGGTCTCATTGCTTGGGTTCCCTGCTAAGCTATTTGGTCCATGTCGCTCGACGCCGATCGCTCTACCCGCTTGTATGCGCAGACGCCGAGCGCGCTGCGGCCGGGTACGCGGCTGGGTGAATTCGAACTCCTCAGCGTGCTGGGGGTCGGCGGCTTCGGCATTGTGTATCTGGCGCTCGATCACGACCTGGAGCGCGAGGTCGCGGTCAAGGAATACCTGCCGGCGTCGCTGGCCGGCCGCACCGAGACCCAGCAGGTGTCGCTGCGTTCGCAGGCCGACGCCGAAACCTTTGCGCTGGGGCTGAAGTCCTTCGTCAACGAGGCCCGGCTGCTGGCGCGCTTCGACCACCCTTCGCTGCTGAAAGTGCACCGCTTCTGGGAAGCCAACGGCACCGCCTACATGGCCATGCCCGTGATGCGTGGCCGCACCCTCAAGGAAGTGGGCGAGGCCATGGCGGCGCCACCCGACGAAGCGGCGCTGCGCGCGCTGCTCGACCCGCTGCTCGGCGCCATCGAGCGGCTGCATGCCGAAGGCGTTTACCACCGCGATATCGCGCCCGACAACATCATCATCGAACCCGACGGCCGGCCGGTGCTGCTGGACTTCGGCGCCGCCCGGCGCGTGATCAGCGACAAGAGCCAGACGCTCACGGCCATTCTGAAGCCCGCGTATGCACCCATCGAGCAGTACGCCGAGGCGGGCTCGGTCAAGCAGGGGCCGTGGACCGACTTCTACGCCCTGGGCGCCACGCTGCACTACCTGCTGCTGAAGCGGCCGCCGCCGCCGGCCACCACGCGCGCGCTGCAGGACGAAGCCACACCGCTGGCCAGCCGGGTCCTGCCGGGATGCAGCCGCGAATTCCTGCACATCGTCGACTGGATGCTGGCGCCGCGCCCGGCCGATCGGCCGCAGAGCGTGGGCGAACTGCGCGACGCGCTCGCGGGCCGCAAGCCGCCGCCGCGCCGGCCCGCGG
>JAABPT010000213.1 GCA_011391855.1 Burkholderiales bacterium | reverse complement strand
CCGAGATGCACGGCCGCGAGGCCGTCGCCCGCGCCATCGACGACGGGCTGGAGCTGCAGGCCTTCAGCGCCGAGTACATCGCCCACACCTATACGGGCACTTCGGGCTCGTACGCTTGAATGCGCGTGGCCGCAGCCAGTCGTGGGCGAAGGCGTGAGTTCTTGTCCGAGAGCCGGATGCGGGAGATCTGCATGTCCGGTTCGATGAGCGGGATGTGGAAACGGAGCTAAGGCAAGGTTACTCGGGCACCGCCAGACGAAAGGGGCGGCAACAGACAAACCGAACCTACCGCCACCGCGCCACATCTCGACTCTACCGGCCAGCGACAGCAGGGTGAGCGATCTCACCGCCGGAAAGCTGACCCCCAAGTTGAGCGACCGGATAGCCGACGTCCGCGGTCGGCAGTGGCCGACCCAGACGAGACACCTGCTGTCCTGATCTCGCTGTACCAAAGCTTCCGGTTGGACACACACACAGACACCGGTGGGGCCCAGCAGCAGCGGGCACCGCCGCACTCAGGGCGATTGAGGCGCGGAGCACGGCTTGAGACCGCACGGGCTCACCCCACCAGGCCAGCGTGCAAGTCATCTGCCGGCGATGCCCCAGCGGACTCTGAGCTGCGCCTCGGTCCATTACGAACGCCACCGCCAGGAGCGGACCGCGCGATACCGTCTGGTGCAACAGTACGCCGCGAGCAGCGGTAGCTGCGCGACCGCTTACCGCGGAAAGCGATTGGCGTCGATGATGCGCTGCTCGAGGCGGAAAACTCCGGGATTCTGCTCGCCGCGACGTGTGTCAGCATTCAGGCAACGGCAACCTGCTGCGCGCTGCGCTCCACATCATGAAGACTTGTCGCGTCCGATCACGCGTGGCGACCCTGGCCGCGGTTGTGCTGATGGCCGCCTGCGGCGGCGGCGCCGAGATCGCCACGTCCAAGGCCCAGGGCTTCGTCGACCGGATGGCCGAGGCCCAGCCGACGGCCACCGATACGCGCAAGAAGGCCCTGGCCGCCGGCGCGATCGTGGTCAACGCTGCCACGGCGTTCGACTGGGCCGAGTACACCTACCCCGAGTTGTTCCCCAAGGTGCCGGCGCCACAGAACTTCACGCTGCCGTACCTGGGCGTCTACTACACCGTGCGCGGCTATGCGAACGGCAACTACTTGGGCGTGACCCCGGGCAACGAGGTCTACGGCCTCGGGCCGTTTACCAACGATCAGCTGACGCTGCTGGGAAGCTTGTCGCAGTTCGCCGGGCAGATTCAAGCCGACGCCTGCAGCGTCTACCCGGGCAGTTGCGACGCCGCCCGCGCCAAGGAACTCTTCGACTGGGCCGAGTACAAGTATCCGAAACTGTTCGCCAAAGGCCCGCAAGACGTCGATGTCGTGATCGACGGTGTCGGCTATATCGAGCGCGCCTACCCCAACGGCAACGCGCTGCGGCTGCTCAAGGGCAGCGCGGATCCGCTGGTGAATGGCGTAGGTCCGTTCGCGGGCACCGACATGCTGGCGCTGGGCAAGTGGTCCGACTTCGCCGGCCTCGTGCATGCCGCTGCCTGCCAGGTCTACCCGGGCAGCTGCGGCGGGCCGCCGCCGGCGCCAACCGCGTTTTCCTTCGACGAGCCTGTGCCGCCTCGGTTGATCGGCTTCGGCGGTGCCGAGTCCTCGAAGCTGACCGGTGAACCTGGCAACGCCGCCAACCGGGTGGTCCGTGTGGACAGAGCGGCCGACGCGTTGTTCTACGCGGGTACCGTCGTGGGGACGGCCGCCGACGGCACCATGGCCCCGATCGCCTTCGCCCCCGGCCGCACGGCGCTGACACTGCGAGTCTGGTCACCCGACGCCGGCATCCAAGTTCTGCTGAAGGTCGAAAACGCCGACGGCACCAAGACGGTAGAGACCTTGGCGACGGTGACTACCGCTGCAGGTTGGCAGACGCTGAACTTTGATTTCGCCGAGCCGCGCGAAGCCCTGCCGGTTCTGGACTTCCGCGTTCCGTACGTCAGGCTCGTGGTGTTCATCAACTTCGGCAAGACCGGTGCCGAGGCGGGCGCCCGAACCTACTACTTCGACGACCTGTCGTTCACACCCGTGGCTGCGCCGCCGGTGCAGGGACGCGTCGGCGACGGCATCGCCAGACGTGCCATGCCGGCCAGCTTCAGCACGGGCAAGGCCGTGTCCTACGGGTACGTCCGTCCATCCGGGCCCACCGACGCGGACCTGCTGCAGGATCTGGCCTTGATGGACGCTGCGGGCTTCAACCTCGTGCGCACCTACATCGCCGACGCCGTCACGCAGCGGCTGTTCACGCTGGCGGCCTCGGCGTTCCCGAGCATGCGCTTCCAGCTCGGCACAGGCATTGGCGGCAACGTCTGCGACAGTACCGACAACCTGCGCCGACGCGACACCGCCATCGCGCAGGCCCGTGCGCACGCCAACGTCGTTGCGATCAGCGTGGCCAACGAGGCCTGGGAGCTGAGCGCCACGTGCCTGGCCGGTCATGCCGCGGTATTGCGCAGCCAGATCACGCAACCCATCACGTACAACGACATCGGGTTGTTCTGGGTCGGGCGATGGACCAACGGCGTGCCAGATCCGCTGCTGCCGGTGATCGACTTCGCCTCGTTGCACACCTACCCGTTTCTGGAAATCGGCGGATGGGACTGGCGCCAGACGGCCGTGCCGGCCGGCCCGGCGCGCGCCGCAGCGATGATGGAAGCCGCGATGGTCTACTTGAAGGCCACGCATGCCTGGATCGCGCGGTCGGCGTTCCGCACCTCGACGGGCACCACCGCCTACCTGGCGGCATCGATGCCGATCGTCATCGGCGAGACGGGTTGGAAGGCTCGCGAGACGAACCCGGCCAACGCCATCGAAGCCCATGCCGCGCGGCAGGTCAACCAGAAGTGGTTCGGCGATCTGGTGCGCGAGTGGGAGACCACCGGTGGCGGGCCGAAGGTCTTCTACTTCGTGGCCTTCGACGAAACCTGGAAGGGCACCGACGACGGTTGGGGCCTCTGGGACGACAGCCGACGCCCGCGTTACGGGCTCTGCGGACTGCCGGTGCCCGCGGCGCCCGATTGCAACGCCGACCTCTACCTGGGCGCTGGCTTCTTCAACTGAGCCTCGCTGGATTGCCGGCGGCTGGGTGACTGGCCCACCGCGCTGGATTTCTCACACGAGCCAGGGTAATCGTGTGGCGGTTCGCAATCGGATCCTTGCAGAGATGGGCATCGGCCAGCTGCTCGGGGCAGCGCCTGGAGCACAGTCTGAGCAGGCAGGATGGCCGCAGCTTGCCAGCGTTCATGCTCGACACTGCCACGATGAATGTTCGCGTGCGGGCGGGGCTGAATAGTCTGTGTAGTCAGCTGGGACCCGGTGAGTGTTGACCGGACTGTTGAAATGCGGCCGGCATCGGGGGCTCCGCCCTGGCAGTCATGTCACTTCGCCCTTTCCCAGAAAGTCTCGGACGCAACTGCCCCTCGACCCGGGAAGCCAATCCGCCTGAACGCGAAGCTCGAGCGAAAGGCAGGCCGCTTGCTGCGTCCGCCCACGCGCTGGCACCCACGGTGTCGCTTGGGTCTTCAGGCCAAGGTGCGTGAGGCTTTTCTTGACCGCTTGCGCCTGCAAGATCGACGCGATGATCAACATGACGCCAGGAAGCTGCCGCCCGTGTGCGACGGCAAATCGCCGGGACGGGCCAAAGCGGAGTTCAAGTTGGCCGCCGTGAACCAGTCATCCAAGGGGGGCCAGCAGGGGAAATTCTGAGCGGATCGCCAGGGGCCGCTTTTGGCCGGAGGCGGGTGCCCCGGCAGGCGAAATCGACGCCACTTTGCCGACGTTGAAGACCTGGTCCTGGCAGGCCGGTCTGGGGCGAGCAGTTAGGAGAGTCAGCCCTCGCCGGTCGGCCATGAACGGTCCTAGCGGCCGGCAGCTCGGCGGGCCGGTCAAAGGTGCTCGTTCTCCAAAGCGACTTCTCTCCTCGGCGGCTGCCGTGCGTTCGCCGCTGGATGGGACGCGCCGTCGCATGCAGCGCCGGGAGTGATAGGGCCGCCAGACAGCGAAGCGCCGCTGGCCCTTGCCACCGAGATGTGCCGCAAACGTGATCGTTTCGTGAAGATCGCAAGCGCGCTCTGCGGTGAACTCACGTCGCCCCTCGAACCCGCAAGGA
>JAABPT010000212.1 GCA_011391855.1 Burkholderiales bacterium | reverse complement strand
CGCGGCGCTGGTGTCGTCGACGCTGGCGGCCAGGAAATACACGTTCAGCTCGATCGCGTCAGCGCCCGCTTCCTGGAGCTGGCGGGCGATCTTCGTCCAGCCCCCTGGCGTGTGGCCGTTCAGGCTGGCGATCACGGGCACCGAAAGCGCCTGCTTGGCGTCGGCAATCAGCTTCAGGTAACGATCCGGCCCGGTGACGTAGTTCTGCATCTCGGGGAAGAAGCCGTGGGCTTCGGGTGACAGCTCGGTACCCGACAACATCAGGTTGTGGGTGGCCATCTCCTCGTGCTCGATCTGCTCCTCGAACAGCGAGGGCAGCACGACAGCGGCCACGCCGGCGTCCTGCAGCCGTTTCAGGCTGTCGATGTTTCCTGTCAGCGGCGAGGCCGAGGCTGCGATCGGGTGCTTGAGTTCCAGGCCCAGGTAGCGGGTGCTCAGATCGACGCTCATGATGTGGACTCCTGCGTGGTTGTCGCACCGGGTTTGCCGTCGCCTTCGGCAGCGGGTGCCACCGCCGCACCCGGTGGCTCGGCCCCGGGCGCGAGGGCATGGCCGTCCTCGGTGACGACGCGGTGCACGCCGGCCATCTGCTCGTAGAGCTGCCAGCGCGCGTCGGCGGCGTGCTGCGCCCCTTGCATCAGCATCTTCGAACGCGCCGGGTCGGATGCGGCAAGCATCGCATAGCGGCCTTCCTGCATGGCCACCTTTTCCAGCGGCAACGTGGGCTTGCGCGAGTCCAGCTTCAGCGGGTGGTCGGCGCCGCCCATGCCCAGCCGCGGGTCGTAGTGGTAGAGCGTGAGGTAGCCGCTCTTGACGAGGTCGCGCTGGTGGCTCATGCCGGTGGTCATGTCGATGCCGTGCGCGATGCAGTGGCTGTAGGCGATGATGAGCGAAGGCCCGTCCCACGCCGCCGCCTCCTGGAAGGTGCGCACCGTCTGCACCGGGTTGGCGCCCATGGCCACCTGAGCCACGTAGACGTTGCCGTAGGCCATGGCGATCATGCCCAGGTCCTTCTTGCCCGAAGCCTTGCCGGCGGCCGCGAACTTGGCCACCGCACCGCGCTGCGTGGACTTGCTGGCCTGGCCGCCCGTGTTGCTGTAGACCTCGGTGTCGAGCACCAGGATGTTCACGTTGCGGCCCGAGGCCAGCACGTGGTCCAGGCCGCCATAGCCGATGTCGTAGGCCCAGCCGTCGCCGCCGATGATCCACACGCTGCGCACCACCAGGCTGTCGGCCACCGCCAGCAGCCGCGCCGCTGGCGGCGTGTTCAGGCCCGAGAGGATCGCCTTCAACAACTTCACGCGTTCGCGCTGCAGCCGGATCTGTTCGTCGTTGTCCTGCTTGGCTTCCAGCAGTTCGGTGGCCAGCGGTTCACCGATCGTGGCGCGCAGTTCGCGCACCAGCATCTGCGCCAGGTCGCGCTGGGCGTCCAGCGCCAGCCGCATGCCCAGGCCGAACTCGGCGTTGTCCTCGAACAGGCTGTTGGCCCAGGCCGGGCCCTGGCCTGCAGCGTTCTGCGACCACGGTGTGGAAGGCAGGTTGCCGCCGTAGATGGACGAGCAGCCGGTGGCATTGGCCATCACCAGGTGGTCGCCGTACAACTGAGACAGCAACTTGAGATACGGCGTCTCGCCGCAGCCCAAGCAGGCGCCCGAATATTCGAACAGCGGCTTGCGCAGTTGCGACCCGCGCAGGCCGTCGATGCTGTCCATGGCCGGCCGCACCTCGGGCAGGCTCAGGTAGAACTCGTAGTTGGCGCGCTCGGCCTCCAGGTGGTCGAGCTTGGGCGCCATGTTGATGGCCTTGTGCTTGACCTCGGTCTTGCTGCGCGTGGGGCACACGTCGACGCAGATGCCGCAGCCGGTGCAGTCCTCCGGGGCCACCTGCAGGCTGTACATCATGCCGTCGAGCGGGCCGCCGTCCTTGCGCGCCCAGGGCACGGCCTTGAAGCCGGCCGGCGCGCGTTTCATCTCCTCGGGCGAGAAGACATTCATGCGGATCGCCGCGTGCGGGCACACCAGCGGGCAGATGGCGCACTGGGTGCAGATGGTCTCGTCCCAGATCGGGATCTCCTGCGCGATGCTGCGTTTTTCCCATTGCGTGGTGCCGGTGGGGAAGGTGCCGTCCACCGGCAGCGCCGACACCGGCAGCAGGTCGCCCTTGCCGTCGAGCATCATGGCGGTGACGCGCTGCACGAAATCAGGCGCGGCGCGCGGCACCGCCGGCTTGCGCGTGAGCGTGGAATCCGCGCGGCTCGGCAGCGGCACTTCGCGCAGCGCCGCCAGTGAAGCGTCGACCGCGGCAAAATTGCGCGCCAGCACGGTTTCGCCGCGCTTGCCGTAGGTCTTGCGGATCGAATTCTTGATCTCGGCAATGGCTTCGTCGCGCGGCAGCACGCCCGAGATGGCGAAGAAGCAGGCCTGCGTGACGGTATTGATGCGCCCGGCCAGCCCGGCCTGCTTGGCCACCGCCAGCGCGTCCACCACGTAAAACTTCAGCTTCTTGGCCAGGATGCTTTCCTGCGCCTCGCGCGGCAGCTTGGCCCACACCTCTTCGGGGCCGTAGGGGCAGTTGAGCAGGAAGGTGGCACCCGGTCGCGCCAGCGCCAGCACGTCGAGCTTTTCCATGAACTCGAACTGGTGGCAGGCGACGAAGTCGGCGCGGGCTATGAGGTAGGTGCTTTCGATCGGCTTCGGTCCGAAGCGCAGGTGCGACACGGTGATGGCGCCGGACTTCTTGCTGTCGTAGACGAAATAACCCTGGGCGTGCAGCGGCGTGTTCTCGCCGATGATCTTCACGGTGTTCTTGGTGGCGCCCACCGTGCCGTCGGCACCCAGGCCGTAGAACACGGCCCGCGTGACGCCCTTGGCTTCGGTCTCGAAGTCGGGGTCCCACTTCAGCGACAGCTTGGTGATGTCGTCGACGATGCCCACCGTGAAGTGGCGCTTCGGCTTGGCTTCGCGCAATTCGTCGAGCGCGGCCTTGGCCATGGCCGGGGTGTATTCCTTGGACGACAGGCCGTAGCGGCCGCCGATGACGCGCGGCGTGGGCGTGCCTTCAGGCCAGACCTCGACCAGCGCGGTGACCACGTCTTGGTACAGCGGCTCGCCAATGGCGCCCGGTTCCTTGGTACGGTCGAGCACCGCGATGGAGCGCACGGTCTTGGGCAGGGCCGCCACGAAGGCTTGCGTGTCGAAGGGGCGGTACAGGCGCACCGTGAGCAGGCCCACCTTTTCGCCGGCGGCCACGAGCTTGTCCACCGCTTCGCGCGAGGCGCCGACGCCGGAGCCCATCTGCACCAGCACGCGCTCCGCGTCGGGCGCGCCGCTGTACCAGAACAGGCTGTAGCGGCGGCCGGTGAGCTTGGCGAAGCGGTCCATGGCCTCCTGCACGAGGCCCGGCACGGCCGAGTAGTAGGTGTTGCAGGCCTCGCGCGCCTGGAAGAAGACATCGGGGTTCTGCGCCGTGCCGCGGATCACCGGCTTGTCCGGGTTGAGGGCGCGGCTGCGGTGGGCCACCACCAGCTCGTCGTCGATGAGCGCGCGCACGTCGTCCTCGAACAGCAGCTCGATCTTGTTGACCTCGTGGCTGGTGCGGAAGCCGTCGAAGAAGTGCAGGAAGGGCACGCGTGCCTTCAGCGTGCTCATGTGGGCGATCATCGCCATGTCCTGCGCTTCCTGCACGCTGCTGGAGGCCAGCAGGGCAAAGCCGGTCATGCGCGCGGCCATCACGTCGCTGTGGTCGCCGAAGATCGAAAGCGCATGCGTGGCCAGCGTGCGCGCGGCAATGTGGAACACCGTCGGCGTCAGTTCACCGGCGATCTTGAACATGTTGGGCAGCTTGAGCAGCAGGCCTTGCGACGCGGTGAAGGTGGTCGTCAGCGCGCCGGCCTGCAGCGAGCCGTGCAAGGCCCCTGCGGCACCAGCCTCGCTCTGCATTTCGATGACCTCGGGCACCATGCCCCAGATATTTTTCTGTCCCGCGGCCGACCAGGCGTCGGCCAGCTCCCCCATCGTCGACGACGGCGTGATGGGGTAGATGGCGATCACCTCGCTGGTGAAGTGGGCGATGCGTGCGGCGGCTTCGTTGCCGTCCAGCACATGCGAGCGTTCGGTCATGGTGGTCTCGGGTCGGTAATGGGCAATGAGCCGGCGCTCCGGGGGCGCGGGCTGCGTGGAAGTGGG
>JAABPT010000211.1 GCA_011391855.1 Burkholderiales bacterium | reverse complement strand
TTCTGGCTGGCGAGTTGCTCGACGACCTCGGCCTCGATTTCACGGAAAGCGGCTTCGCCGTGCGCCGCGAAATAGTCGCGGATCGGCATGCCGATGCGGTGCTCGATCTCGCTGTCGCTGTCGACGAAGCGCAGGCCCAGCTGCCGCGCGAGGTGGCGGCCGACGGTGGACTTGCCGCAGCCGGGCATGCCCACCAGGGCGAGGCGCAGGTCCACCTTCAGTCCGCCGGGCACTCCGTGGATCGCGCCACGCCCCGCACCACCGGCACCGACACTGTGGTTCCGGTGCCGCTGGGCGAACGGAAGGTGACGAAGATCACGCCTGAGTTGACGGTGGCGTCGGTGAAGCTGTAGGCCACGGCCGCCAGCGAGGCCTCGGTCGTGCTGGCCACCGGCGAGCCACCACCCAGCGTCACCGTCAGTCCCGAAGTGGGGGTGCTGGCAGTGATCACGGTGCCGGCGGCCATCGGGTTCAGGCGCGGTGGCAGGCCCTGGGCAAGGCTGCCCGGGTTGGCGTCGCCGACGATGAAGCTCAGTGTGTCGCTGCTGCCACCGTACCAGGTGTCGCCGGCCACCAGCGTGAACGGCGCTGTCTGGTTCGGGTTGGGGCCGACCTGCAGCGTGATCTTGCTGCAACTGGCCTCCAGGCCCCGAATGCTGGCCCACAACGGCCGCGCGCCCGAGGTCGAAAGGACGGTTTCCGTGGCGCGCCGCACATAGACCTGGCCGGCACCGCTCCAGGCGCCGTCGCAGGTGGCCGGCATGCTGGGGATGCTGGCGTCCAGCAGCAGCAGGTTGTCGCCGGGGGGTGTGCAGGCCGACGCATTGTTCACCGCCAGCGGCACGAATTCGTCCACCGTGGCGCTGTAGCTGCCGTCGAAATTGCGGTCCTTGAAGACATTGCCCAGGTCCTGGAAGGGCTCGCCGGCGTCGCGCACGTTGTTGCCGTCGGTGTCCAGGAAGGACTCCTCGCCCAGTGCGTACGAAGTCACCGTCACCCGCCCATCCACCGGACGCGGCTCCGACGAAACGAAATTGGCCGTCGTGCGCGCGATGCCGTTGACCAGCTGCGTCTGCTTGATGGCCTCGACCTGGCCGCCTTCGGTGACGAAGTTGATCGACGTGCCGGCCGGCACCGGGTTGCCGCTGCGGTCGGCGGCGATGATCTGGTAGGTGTTGGGCGTGCCGTCGATGTTGTAGCCCTCGATATTCTTCGTGCCCTGCGAGAGCGAGAAATTCAGCTGCGACGGCAGGCCGATGGCCACGCTGAGGTTGCTGGACACCGTGGCGATGACCGGGTTGCTGCCCTGCAGCCGCGCGCTGATGCGCACCGGCGTGGGCAGCGTGCCCGAATTCACCCGCACCGCCACGCGGCCCAGCGCATTGCTGGTCAACGTGAAGGGGTTGGCCGAAGGCGGCGCCACCGACTCGACGCCGCGGCCTTCCATCATCACGCCGCCGGCGCCGGTCTGCAGGCGCAGTTCCACAACGCGCCCGGGCAGCGGGTTGCCCGCAGCGTCACGCACCTCGAAGGTGACCACCGACGATTCGGTGAAGCCAGAACCCTTCAGGAAAATCTGTTCCGGCGCCGCCTGCACGAAGGCGATGCTCGACTCGGCCGGGGCGTCGACATTGAGTGTCAACGCCCGGCTCACGCCGGTGGCGGTCACGACCGCCAGCAACTGATCGCTGGCCTGCACCGCGCCGCAACCGCTGTCGCGGTACTGCAGGGTCACCGTGCCGCTGGTGACGGTGAAGGTGGAAGGCGACAGGGTCGCCTTGCCCTGGCTCACGCAGGCCGAGCTGACGCTGATATTGACAGGCGAGCTGACGCTGGCCCCCGTGAGGGTGAGCGTGAGCGTCGTCTGGCCGTAGGCCGAGAGCGGGTTGGCCTCGGCAGTGAATGCGTCCAGCGTGATGGCCGTGGCCTGCACCTGGAAGCCCTGGCTGGCCTGCAGGGCCGCGCCGGCATAGCTGGCGCTGGCGGTGATCTCGTCGGCCCCCGCAGAACTGGCCGTGGCCGGGGACAACACGACCACGCCGCGGCCGGCAGCGTCGGTGAGCGCGGTGCCGATATTGGTGCGGGCCAGGCCGCGCACGACGTTGAAGGTGACCACCTGGCCGGACACCGGCTGGCCGCGCGAATCGGTCAGCGTGGCCGTCACCGTGGCCGGGCTGGCGGCGCTGATGGACGTGCTCGACAGCGCCAGCTGCAGCACAGGGGTGCCGGCGCTCGTGGTGCCGGTGAACTGGGCCGGCTCGTTGTCGCTGGCCGTGACGCCGGCCAGCGTGACCGCGCCCGTGACGACGTCGGCGCCCGTCGTCGTGCTGGTGCGCGGCGACACCACCGCAGAGGCCACGCCTTCGTTGGCCGTGCCCGCGGCGCCGGTGATGGCCGTGACGGCGTCGAAGACGCCCAGGTTGAACTGGGTGCGGAAGGAGACCACGGCACCGGGCACCAGGGCACCCGCGGCGTTGCGCACGGTGGCACGCACGGTGGCCGGCGCGGTGGCACTGATATTGGAATTGGACAGCGTCAGGGCGAGCGACGGCACCTCGCCGACCAGTTGCACATTGACCGAACTCTGCAGGTCGCGGCCGTTCACGGTTGTGCTCGCGGTCACCGTGTCGGCGCCGTTGCTGGACGCGTCGCGCGGCACCACGCTGGTCGAAGCACGGCCGAAGCCGTCGGTCAAGGCGGACGGCGCGCCGAGCACCACGCTGTTCTGATTCGATTCGAAGACGACGACCTGACCTGCGATGGCCTCGCCACGGTCGTTCTTGAGTTCGGCGGTGAACGTGGCCGGTCCGGCCGACGCGCGCAGCATGGTGGTGGAGATGCTGGCCGCGATGGTGGCCGTGGCGCCGGTGACGCTGAAGCCGACGGAGCCGGTGACGGCCTTGGCGTCGATCTGCGTGGTGGCGATCACGTCGTCGGCGCCCGTCAGGCCGCCAGAGGCGGCCTGCACGCCCACCGTGGCGGTGCCGGCACTGCTGGTGAGCACCGAACTGGCGCTGAGCACCACCAAGCCGGTGCGGCCTGCGGTCACGTTCACCACCTTGCCGGCGATCGGGCTGCCCGCGGCGTCGCGCAGCGTCAGCGTTACCGTGGCCGGCGCGGTGGCGGTGATCGT
Organism: Burkholderiales bacterium; assembly: GCA_011391855.1. Lineage (GTDB taxonomy): Bacteria > Pseudomonadota > Gammaproteobacteria > Burkholderiales > Burkholderiaceae_C > Rubrivivax. The sequence continues at coordinate 1,080 of JAABPT010000211.1, read as the reverse complement.
GCTGGAAGAGATCGACAGTGACAGGCTGGCCGCACCAGTGGTGCCGCTGCCATCACCCCCGCCCGTGCCGCCATCGCCGCCGGGTACCGGCCCGCCGTACGGCGAACCGCCGTCGCCACCGGCGCCACCGCAGGCTGCCAGCACCAGCAGGGCCATGATTGAAAGCAGGCGTCGAAGCATCGTCATGGTCAGGTTCCTGGAGCGGGCCGTGGGGCGTGCGGGTGCGGCGGGCGGCGAGTGGCCGCGCGCGGGGGCATCAGCGCACCGCCGAACGATCGGTCACGATCTTGGGGGTGATGAAGACCAGCAGCTCCGTCTTGTTGGAACTGCGCGTCGTGTTCTTGAACAACCAGCCGACGACCGGCAGGTCGCCCAGCAAGGGCACCTTGTTCACGGTGTCGCGGTCGGTCTGCGTGAAGATGCCGCCGATGACCACGGTGCCGCCGTTTTCGACCAGCACCTGCGTCTTCACGTGCTTGGTGTCGATGGCGAAGCCGGCAATGGTGGCGCGGCCGACGCTGTCCTTGTTGACGTCCACGTCCAGGATCACGTTGCCCTCGGGCGTGATCTGCGGCGTGACTTTCAGCGCCAGGTTGGCCTTGCGGAACTGCACCTGGGTGGCACCGCTGCTGGTGGCGGCCTGGTAGGGCAGTTCCTCGCCTTGTTCGATGAGTGCTTCCACCTGGTCGGCGGTGACGACACGCGGGCTGGACACGATCTTGCCCTTGCCGTCGGCTTCCAGCGCCGAAAGCTCCAGGTTCAGGAAGCGGTTGGCGGCGGCGCCGAACAGCGACAGCGCGAAGGTGGCCGCGTTGGCGCCGCCCAAGGAACTGGTGTTGGCCGGCAGATTCACGAATTGCGAGTTGACGAAGTCGATCGGCCCGGCAATCTGGCCCGTCTGCGCGCCGATGGCGTCGTAGTTGCCGCCCGCGTTGGCCCCTGCCGAGGTGGGCCGGCCGCGCAGGTCGGAATAACCCAGCTTGACCCCCAGGGCACGGCCGAAACTGTCGTCGGCCTCGACGATGCGCGCCTCGATCAGCACCTGGCGCACCGGGATGTCGATCTTGGCGATCACCGCCG
>JAABPT010000210.1 GCA_011391855.1 Burkholderiales bacterium | reverse complement strand
GCGTTGAGGTAGATGCCGTCGGTGCCACCACCCAGCGGCGTGTCGTGAAATACGAAATACGCCATCTGCGCGAAAGCCAGCGTGACCATGATGAAGTACACGCCCTTGGTGCGCAGGCTCAAGGCGCCCACGAACAGCGCATACAGCGCCGCCGCGCCCACGCAGGCGGCACCCAGCAGCAGCGGATGGGCGGGGTCGACCTCGGGCGACGCCAGCACCGCCACATAGGCGCCGATGCCGAGGAAGGCCGCGTGGCCCAGGCTCACCAGGCCGGTCATGCCGACCAGCAGCTCCAGGCTCAGCGCGAAGACCGCCAGCACGAAAATCTTGATCACCAGGTCGCTGGTGTACGGCGTGAGCACGGCCGGCAGCAAGGCCAGCCCCACGGACGCGGCCAGCGGCAGCCAGCGCTTGAATTCAATACCCACGCTTCATCAGCCCCTCGGGCCGCCAGACCAGGACGATCGCCATCAGCACGTAGACGCCGATGCCGCTGAGCTCGGCGAAGAACACCTTGCCGAAGGTGTCGACGAAGCCCACCAGCAGCGAAGCGATGAGCGCGCCGCTGATCGAGCCGATGCCGCCGATCACCACCACCACGAAGCAGATGATGAGCACGTGCCCGCCCATGCCCGGGTAGACGCTGCTCATGGGCGCGGCGATCATGCCGGCCAGCGCCGCCAGCGCCACGCCGCCGGCAAAGACGATGCGGTACAGCCGCGTGATGTCCACGCCCAGGCCGCGCACCATGTCGCGGTTGCTCGCGCCGGCGCGGATCATCATGCCCAGCCGCGTCTTGTTCACCACCAGATAGAGCGCGACGCCGACGACGATGCAGGCCGCGCTGGCGAACAGCCGGTAGACCGGGTAGGTCATCAGGTCGCCCAGTGGCAGCGTGCCGGCCAGCCAGGCTGGCGCCGGCACGCCGTGCACGTCGTTGCCGACGAGCAGCGAGCGTGTTTCCTCGAAGACCAGGATCAGCGCATACGTCATCAGCACCTGCTGCAGGTGTTCACGTTCGTACAGGAAGCTGAAGAAGGCCCATTCCAGCAGATAGCCGAAGGCGGCAGACAGCAGCACGCCGGCGGCCAGCATGAGCAGGAAATTCGACCCGAACAGCGGCGCCAGCGCGAAGGCCAGGTAGGCGCCCATCATGTAGAAGCTGCCGTGCGCCAGGTTGATGACGCCCATGATGCCGAAGATGAGTGTCAGCCCGGAAGCCACCAGGAACAGCAGCAACCCGTACTGCACGGCATTCAGGCACTGGACGAGGAAGGTGGCAAGGTCCACGGCGGGGCTTCAAGAAAACGGGCGGCCAGCAGCCGCCCGTGGGAGCGTTGTTGGAACCTAAGGCATCACATCTTGCAGCCGCGCGCCGGGTCGGCCAGCACCTTGACGGCTACGCCCGTCATCACGTTCTCGCGGCCCTTCACCTCGCGCACGTAGAAGTCCTGCACCGGGTTGTGCGCCGCCGACAAGGTGTACTTGCCGCGCGGGCTGTCGATATTGGCCTTGCGGATGGCCGCGATCATGGCGTCGCGCTTGCTCGTGTCGCCCTTCACCGCCACCAGGCCGGCGGCGAGTGTCTGCGCCGCATCAAAGCCCTGCACGGCGTAGACGTCGGGCTGGTTCTTGTAGTTCACCGCGTACTTGCTGCGGAAGCTGTTGTTGCGCGGCGTGTCGATGCCGTCGGCATAGTGCAGCGTGGTGATCATGCCCTGCGCCGAGGCCCCCTGCGCCTCGAGCACGCCGTCGGTCAGGAAGCCCGAACCGATGAGCGGGATGCTGCGCTTCAGGCCGGCGGCGTCGTAGTCCTTGACGAACTTCGCCGCGCCGGCGCCGGCGAAGAAGGCAAACACGGCATCGGGCTTCTGCGCCGCGATCTCGGTCAGCAGGGGCTGGAACTCGACATTGGGGAAGGGCAGGGTGAGGTCCTTGATGACCGTGCCGCCGCCCTTCTCGAAGGCTTCCTTGAAGCCCTTGGCCGACTCCTGGCCGGCGGCGTAATTCCAGTAGATGGTCATCGCCCGCTTGTAGCCCTTCTGCGCCGCGACCACGCCCATGGCGTAGCCCGGCTGCCAGTTGCTGAAGCTGCTGCGCAGGATGTTGGGCGCGCACAGCGGCCCGGTGATGGCGTCGGCGCCCGCGTTGGGCACGATCAGCAAGGTGTTGCTTTCCTTGGCCGCGCGCGCCATGGCCAGCGCCACGCCACTGTGCACCGTGCCCACGATGACGTCGACCTGATCGCGTTTGATCAGCTTGTTGACGTTGTCGGTGGCCTTGCTGGGGTCGCTCTCGTCGTCGACCTTGAAATACTGGATCTCGCGGCCGCCGAGCTTGCCGCCTTGTTCCTCCACGTAGAGCTTGAAGCCCTTCTCGATGGCCTCGCCCAAAGCGGCGAAGGTGCCGGTGGCCGGCAGCATGAGGCCCACCTTGAGCGGCGGCGTCTGTGCCTGGGTGTTGCCGGCGAGCGCGACGAGGGCGGCCAACGCTGCGGCGGTGAGGGTGGGTTTGAGTGTCATGCGGGAAGTCTCCGGTTTGAATGGGTTCGATTCGGGTCGACCACCAAGCATGCCTGCCCGGGGGGGCGCAGGGCAAGCGGGGTTTGCCGGGGTCCGGCGAGGCAGGCGTTGCCTCAGCCGAGCGGCAGGCCGACGTAGTTTTCCGCCAGCACCGTCTGCGCCGCGATCGAACCGCACAGATAGTCGAACTCCGCCTGCTGCATGCGCAGCCCGAAACCGCCGGTTTCGGGGAAACGGTGCATCAGCGAGGTGAACCACCAGGAAAAACGCTCGGCCTTCCAGACCCGGGCCAGCGCGCGCTGGGAGTAGTGGTCGATGCCCGCCGCGCTGCCGCCGTAGAACTCGGCCAGCGCCTGCGCCAGCAGGCCGACGTCGGAAGCCGCCAGGTTCAGCCCCTTGGCGCCGGTGGGCGGCACGATATGCGCCGCGTCGCCGGCCAGGAACAGGCGGCCGAAGCGCATGGGTTCGGCGACGAAGCTGCGCAGCGGCGCGATGCTCTTTTCGATCGACGGCCCCGTCACCAGCCGCGCCGTGACGTCGGCTGGAAGCCGGCGGCGCAGTTCGTCCCAGAAGGCCTCGTCGGACCACTGCTCCACCTTGTCGTCCAGCGAGCACTGCAGGTAATAGCGGCTGCGCTGGTGGCTGCGCATGCTGGCCAGCGTGAAGCCGCGCTCGGTGTGGCCGTAGATCAGCTCGTCGTTCACCGGCGGCGTGTCGGCCAGCAGGCCCAGCCAGCCGAAGGGGTAGACCTTCTCGAAGGTCTGCAGCGCTGCGGCCGGCACCGCGCTGCGGCACACGCCGTGAAAGCCGTCGCAGCCGATGATGAAGTCGGCGTCGACGCGCTGCTCGGCGCCGGCGTGGCGGTAACCGAGCCAGGGGTGTTCGCCGTCGAAGCCGTGCGGCTGCACGTCTTCGGCCTCGTAGACCGTGGTGCGGCCGCTGTGCCGGCGGTGGTCCATGAGGTCGCGCGTGACCTCCGTCTGGCCGTACACCATGACCTGCCTGCCGGTCAGCGCCTGCAGGTCGATGCGCAGCCGGCGCTCACCGAAGGCCATCTCGAAACCCTGGTGCGGCAGGCCTTGCGCGTCCATGCGCGCCGCCACGCCCGCTTCGCGCAGCAGGTCCACCGCCACCTGTTCCAGCACGCCGGCACGGATGCGGCCGAGCACGTAGTCGGCGCTGCGCTGCTCGAGCACGACGTTGTCGATGCCGGCGCGGTGCAGCAGCGCGCCCAGCAACAGGCCGGCGGGGCCGGCGCCGACGATGGCGACCTGGGTACGCATGTTCCGTGCTCCTCGTTTCCAGGGTTGCCCGCTGCCGCCGCCGCAAGCCCGGCAACCGACGGCGAAAGCGGGTGGCCGGGAACGGCTTTCGACCCATTGGACCATGGCCCGGCGCGGGCCGCACCGGGGGGCCGACCCGGCCGCTGGTGCGCAGGTCGAGACACAACGCACGCTTGCCGGCCGACCCGGGCTTCAACTTGGGCGCGCGGCACCCGAAAACCAGGAGTGCCGGGCGGTCGGGAGTGCCGCCGGCCAGACCTTGAGGAGTCGGATGTCCTGCACCGTCGCTGTCGACGAACTCCGGGTCGGCATGTACATCCACCTGGAAGGTGGATGGCTGTCGCATCCGTTCCCGCTGTCGAGCTTTCGCATCACCTCGCCGGCGCAGATCGCCGCCCTGCGCGGGCTGGGGCTGGCGTGCGTGCGCTGGG
>JAABPT010000209.1 GCA_011391855.1 Burkholderiales bacterium | reverse complement strand
TTCAGCGCCTCGTAATGCGACTCCGGCTGGTCGAGCGATCGCAGCTGTTCCTCGACGCGCAGCGCCAGCCGCGGCAGCATCGCGTCGACGAGCATGCGCTCGTAGGCAGCGCGGGCGGCGCCGTCGAGTTTCGCGCCCTGGTAGAGACCAAAACCGAGCGACCATGGCACGTCCTTGCCGCTGTCCGCGGAGGCGGCGAGTTCGCGCGTGGCCTCCAGCGCGCCGAGGATCGGTGTCAGGTCGGGGGTGGGGCGGTTGGGCGTTTCCTGCACGAGCTGGCGCACGGCGTCGACGCGCGTGCCGACGGTTTCGACGTAGGCGCGGTTTTCGCGCCAGCTCAGCACCCAGGCGCCGATGACCACCGAAGCCAGCAGGCCGACCATGGCGTAGCCGCCGATGACGAGCGCACCGCGGCGGCGCTCCCAGCCGCGGCGGGTGCCGGCCACACCGTGTTCGGCGAAGACGACTTCGGTCAGCAGGCGCTGCAGGAAGTAGCTGCGCCCGCTGCCCTGCTGCGGCGGCAGCACGGCTTGTTCCAGCTGGTAGCGGCGCGCCACCGCACCCAGCACGCGGTCGATCGGCGTGCCCTCCTGGGTGCCACTGACAAAATAAACGCCGCGCAGCAGCGGGTCGGCCTCGAACGGCGACGGCGAGAACACCTGCTCGACGAACTCCTGCAGCGGTGCACGCAGGCTTGCGAACTGCCCCGGGAAGCCGTAGATGCGGTGGCGGCGCTGGGGGTCGGCTTCGGACTGCAGGCGATCGACCAGCCCGGCGTCGAGCCGCTGCAACAGGGCGTCGAACTGCGGCCCGAATTCCTGCTGCCAGGCCGTGGGCACTTCGAGCGGGAACGTGAAGCCCCAGGGTGTCGCGCGCTGTTCCTTGTCGAGCGTGGCGTAGGTGTCGGCAAAGCCCGACATCAGGTCGCACTTGGTGACCAGCAGGTAGATCGGCAGACGGATGCCGAGCTGCTCGTGCAGTTCCTGCAGGCGCTGGCGCACCGTCTGGGCATGTCGCAACCGCTCGGCCGAACCCTTGCCGATGAGGTCGGACAGGGACGCGGTCACGAGCACACCGTTCAGGGGCTGGCGCGGGCGCGACGTGCGCAGCAGGGTCAGGAACCCGGTCCAGGTGCTGCGGTCGGTGGCCTGGTCGCTGTCCTGGGTGGTGAAGCGCCCGGCGGTGTCGATCAGCACCGCACGGTCGGTGAACCACCAGTCGCAGTTGCGCGTGCCGCCGACACCGCGCACCGCCTGATCGCCCATCTGCGCGGCGAGCGGGAATTGCAGGCCGGCGTTGCGCAGCGCGGTGGTCTTGCCCGAACCCGGGGCACCGATGAACAGGTACCACGGCAGTTCGTAGAGGTAGCGGCCGCTCAGCCGCTGGGTGAACTGCTGCCAGCGCCGCGGCGCTGCACCCGCCGGGCCGCTGAAGCGGGCATTGCGCAGCATCTGCAGCGCGCCCTCGAAGCGCTCGCGCACGGTGGCCAGGTCGGTGCTCTCGCCAGCCGCCGCCGGGCCGGCAGGCGCGGCCATGAGTTGCTGAACGACCTTTTCATTGCCGCTGCGGGCGCGCCAGGTGCGCCAGCCGACGACCACCGCCGCCATGGCGACGACGACCGCGGTGGCCACCCAGCGTGCGTTCTCGCCCTCCAGCGGGCGCCAGTCGGCCACGGCGACCAGTGGCCCGACGATCCAGATCAGCGCCAGCAGCAGTGCCAGCAGCAACGCGGCGAGCACCCAGCCGTTGAAGATCCAGCCCAAGACCTTGCGCAGCATGGTTCGGATCACCTCGACGCCGCTGCCGCAGCAGCCGGCGGTGCCGCGGGCTGGCGTGGGCGGGCGTCGGGTCTGGCGGTGAGCAGCATGACCTCGACGCGCCGGTTCAGCGCGCGGTTGGCCGCACTGTCGTTGGGCACCAGCGGCTCGCCGTCGGCGCGGCCCTCGGCGCGCACGCGATCGGCCGGCACGCCGGCCGCGACGATCAGGCCTTGCACGGTGCGTGCGCGCTCTTCCGACAAGTGCCAGTTGGACGGGAAGCGCATCGACCGCATCGGCGTGTTGTCGGTGTGCCCGGTGACGACCACTTCGCCGCCGACGCGCACCAGCGCGTCGGCAATGCGGCGGATCAGGTCCTCGCGCTCGGTCACGAGGGTGGCGCTGGCCGGCGCGAACAGGCCGTCGCCGCGCACCGTGATCACGCTGCGGTCGACTTCGTCGCGTACCGCCACCAGGCCGGCGCGGATGTCGGGCTGCAGGAAAACGGCCAGCCGCGGCTGTGCGGCGACCTGCACCACGGGCACCAGCGGCGCCGGCAGCCGCAGGCGTTGGATCTCGCCATACACCGGATCGGCCCGGTTGCTGAGCGACCACGCGAATGCCGCGTAGGCGCCGCCCAGCGCCAGCAGCGCGGCGCATGCCGTCACGGCCAAGGGCAGCCAGGACAGCGCCCGGCGGTCTGCAACCGGCCGGCCCTGCCAGTTCGACGCCAATGCCGGCGGATAGGCGCCGCGCTGCTGGCGGATGATCTGCGCCAGCTTGGCGCGAATCGCCTCGAGTTGCGCCCGACCGCCGTCGATCACGCGGTAGCGGCCTTCGAAACCGAGCGCCAGCGCGGCGTAGATGAACTCGAGCAAGTCGAGGTTGGCATCGGGCTTTTCGGCCAGCCGGGCCATCAGCTGGAACACCTTCTCGCCGCCGAAGGACTCGCTGTAGAACTCGGCCAGCAGACTTTGCCGGCCCCACAGGCCGGCGCCACCCCAGGGGGTGTCGGCCGCCGCTTCGTCGATCATCGTGCACAGCACGTAGCGCGCTGCCATGATGCGCTCGTGCGTTGTCCCGCTCTGTTGGGCGGATGTGGCGAAGTCGCGGATGCCCTGTGCCAGCGACGCCCGCAGCGCCGCTGGGTCTGCGACCTGGCGCGTCTGGCGCAACTGCGGCACCATCACCATCAGCCGGTTGGCGAGCGCGAGCAACGGGTTGAGGCCGTGGTCGGCCGGGGGCAGGTCGCTCGAAGCGGCATCCAACGGACCCGCTGCCCCAGACGCCCGCACTCCGGGCCATCCGCCAGGCATCGGGCGGGCGAAGGTTGGTGGGCCGTCGAACTCAGCGAAGGGGTCTGGGACCGCAGGCGGGTTGCTGGCCATGGTTGCCGCCTCGATACATCAGGACTGGCGCACCGCCCACAGCTCGAGCTCGAGGCCGGGGAAGTCGCCTGTCACGAACAGCGCCAGGCTGCCGCTGCGTTCGAGCTGCTTCCAGAGTTCGCCCTGGCGATCGAGTTCGAAATAGTGGCTGCCGGCGTGGTAAGGCAACTGCCGCGGCGCCACGGGCAGGCTGCGCAGTGCGATGCCCGGCAGCTGGAGGTTGACCAACTCCTTGATGCGGTCGACCGGGCCCAGCTTGCACTGTGACGGAAAGCGCTGCCGCACCTGCTCCATCGGCAGTTGCGAGCGCACCGCGAGCACGAAGCCGGCGCTGCGCAGCAAGTCGGTGTCGGCAATGACGGCGGTGCGCACGCCGTGGCTGCGGTCGACCAGTTCGATCGGCACCGCGTGACGCTGGATCACGGCCGACAGCAGTTCGCGCAGGTCCTGGACCACGGGGGCGAAGCAGCGCTGCAGGTCGTCGTGCTGGTACAGCGGGTACTCGGGCGGCAGGCGCGTGCTCGAGAAGGTCGCGAGTTCGCCAGCCAGCTCGAGACAGGTCAGGAAGAAGGGCCAAGGGTGCACGCTGGGCGCGCCCGCGAACTGGCGCCACCGGGGTTCGGTGCGATTGAGCAGTTGCAGCGTCAGGAAGTCGGCGACTTCCGAGACGCCGTGTCCCAGCTGACCCATGCCCGCGGCCAGCGCACGGGCTCGCTGTTGGATGAGGCCGTGCAGCAGCGCCGCGGTGGCCGAAAGTTGGCCGCTGGATTCGATCCGGGTCTGGGGAGCGATGTAGCCGCGGTCCAGCACGACCTGCCCGTCGGCGCGGCGCTCGACGACCCGCGCGATGCCCAGACCTGCGTAGGCGTCACCGGCATCGCGCTGGCGCATCAATGTCAGGCGCAGGGCTCCCGTCTGCACCGGCTCGGGCTCGTCGCCGGCGTTGGTGTGGTCGCGCAGTTCCTGGTCGACGACGGCGTAGCGGGCCGTCGAGTCGGCACGCCCGTCGCCGAAGTCGACCTCGGTGACACCGTCTCGCGTTCGCGGCGCCGCAAGAACAACCAGTTCGCCCTGCAGGTCGGGCGGCACCTC
>JAABPT010000208.1 GCA_011391855.1 Burkholderiales bacterium | reverse complement strand
GAACCCGGCAATGGCGCGGCGCGGTGGCGACCTGGCTGCTGCTCGCGCTGTGGTTCGCTGGCGTGGCCCTCTGGCTGCAACTGGGCCGTGCCTGAGCGAGCGTGACTTTGGTTGGTTGTGGCTGCGATGGCACCTGACGACCATGCCCTGAACCGGTCGGCGCGCGGGGCGACGGCCCGGGTCCGGCGCCTTTGCGATCCCCCATGAATCTCACCCTGCTGGCCGTCTCGTTGAACGATCAGCCGCTGTCGCAGCCGATCACGGCGTGTTTCGACGCCAGCGGCGGCACGATCGGTCGCGCCGATCACAATACGATGGCGCTGCCCGACCCCGAGCGCCACATCTCGCGCCTGCAGGCCGAGGTCGTCGGCCGCGACACGAAGTTCATGATCCGCAACGTCGGCGCGGCCAACCCGATCGTCGTGGCCGGCCGCTCGGTCGGCCATGGCGATACCGCGCTGCTGGAGCATGGCGACGAGGTCCGCATCGGTGGCTACCTGCTGAAGGTCGACTGCCGCGACCTCGAGACGACCCAGGACATCACGCGCGGCCGCGCGCTGCACACGCTGACGCCCCAGCCTTTGGCACCACCGCAGGCGCCGCTGGCTCCCGCCTTGTCGAGTGCCAACCCGTTCGCCGACCTGTTGGGCGATGTGGTCCAGCCTCCCGGCGGCACGGCATCCGACCCCTTCGCCGACCTGCTGCCGCCGCCGGCCGGCGTCAAGCCGGGGTCGGCCGCAGTGGCTCCAGCGGCACCGTTGCCACCGCGGCTGCCGGACGATTTCGACCTCTTCGCAGCGCCTCCCCCGCCTGCACCTGCTCCAGCGCCCACGGACCCCTTTGCCGACCTGGCGCCCGCGGGATCGGCGCCGAATATCGACCGCGTGTTTGGTCTGGACGACGGCCGTTCGCGCGATGCGCTGGCCGACTTCATGGCCGATATGGCGGCGCCGCCGGCTGCCAAACCGGGCGCGGTGCCGGCAAGCGGGGTTTCAGTCGATCTGCTGGCAATGTTCGGCGCGCCGGCCGCGCCGGCCGCGCCGGCCGCGCCGGCGGCTTCGGCGGCTCCTGCGCAAGCCGATGACTTGCCGGGTGTGTATGCGGCCTACACCCCCCCCCGCGCAGCGCCGCCCGCCGCGCCGCCTGCTGTTCGCACGCCGCAGCCACGGCCCGCCGAGGGCCCGCCACCGGCCGCACTGGGTCCGTCCGCCGCTGCGCCGTCACCGATCGCGCACGATGCCGCAGGCCGGCGAGACAGGCCGGATCTGGACGCTGCCTGGCGGGCCTTCTGCGCCGGTGCCGGCATAGACCTGCCGGTGCCTGCCGGGAGCGCGGCGCAGCGCATGGAGGCACTCGGGCGGATCATGCGCAGCGCCATCGAAGGCACGCTGCAGCTGATGGCCGTGCGGGCCAGCACCAAGCACGAATTGCGCGCCATGGTGACGGTGATCCAGCCGCGCAGCAACAACCCGTTGAAGTTTTCGCCCGACGCGAAGGCCGCTCTCGAACAGTTGCTGCAGCCGCCGGCGCGCGGCTTCCTCGACGGACCGGCAGCGATGGACGACGCGATGCACGACCTGGTGGGCCACTCGATCGGTACGGTGGCGGGGATGCGTGCGGCCATCGGGGGCATGCTCGACCGGTTCGCGCCGCAGGCCCTGGAATCCAAGCTGGTCGGCAGCTCAATGCTCGACAGCGTGCTGCCGATGAACCGCAAGGCGCGCTTGTGGGAGCTGTACCTGCAGCAATACCAGTCCATCCGTGACGAGGCGCAGGATGACTTCCACACCTTGTTCGGCAAGGCATTCCTGGCGGCCTACGAGCAGCAGATCGAGCGCCTGAAACAGGGCCGGCAGTCGTGATGATGCGCATCCGCATGGCCAGCTGCTCCGAGCAGGGCGCACGGCAGCACAACGAAGACGACCTGCGGCAGGGTGTGGCGCGCAACGGCTTCTATGCCGTGCTCGCCGACGGCGCCGGGGGGCACCGCCGCGGCGCCGAGGCCGCCCAGCGCGCGGTGGCTCGCATCGAAACCATGCTGCGCGACGACGCGATGGCGTTTTCGCCGGCCAACCTGACGCAGATCGTTCGCCTGGCGCATTCCGAGCTGCTGTACCACCAGGACTCCGAGTTTGCCGACGCACGCATGCATTGCACGATCGTCGTGCTGTGGATCGACCCCGACGCCGGACACGCGCTGTGGACGCATGTCGGCGACTCGCGCCTGTACCGCCTGCGGCACGGTCAGAACGACTTCGTGACCACCGACGACAGCGTGGTGCAGCGCATGGTGCAGGCGGGCCTGATCACGCAGGACCAGTCGCACCAGCACCCGCAGAAGAACCAGCTGGTGGCGGCGCTGGGCATGGAGGGCGAGATCGAGCCGCATACCGTCGTGCGTGCGGTCGAACTGCTCGAAGGCGACGCCTTCCTGTTGTGCAGCGACGGCTGGTGGGAATCGTTCAACGGTGCAGCCATCGCCGCCAGCCTGGCCCGGGCGTTGTCGCCTGAGGACTGGCTGGCCGACATGCGCCTGCAGATCGCCGCACGCGGCAAGCCACGGCAGGACAACTACAGCGCCATCGCCGTCTGGGTCGGTGATCCGGGCGAGGTGACGCGGCCGGGCGCGGACGACACGCGACCGCGGCAGGCGCTGGTGCCTTGATTCACCAGTCCCCGGCCAACAGGTCGGCGAACGCCATCGCAGAAGGCAGGCCGGCAGCGAGCGTGCAGCTTCCGCTGCCGCGCTCGGTGCGCAGGGGCCACCAGAAGCTCTTTCCGACCAGGCGCTGGCGCAGGCCTTCGGCAGCGAGATCCTGTGCAAGGTGGTTCAGCCCGGCGCCGTCGACCACGGCATAGCGCTCGCGACCGTTGGCTGACAACGGCCGGCTCCAGGCCGGCCCGGTGGCCGTGGGCCATGGGGGAGCGTCGAGCAGGGCTTGTTCGAACGCATCCAGACTGGACCCGTCGGCCAGGGTCTCCAGGCTGGCGCGAGCGAGGTGCCCCCACCACCATTCCAGATGGTCGAGCGCGAAGCGGTCGATCGGCGGCTGTTGCCGCTGCTGCGCCACCACGAGCGGAAAGTAGCGGCCGACGTTGTCGCAACTGGGCATCAGGATGCCGAACCACCAGTGCTCGTCGACGATGCCCGGCGCCCAGGCGAACCGCCACACGGGCGTGGCCAGGTAGGTCGCGAGCCAGCGCTCGCCCAGCCGCTCCTGGCTCGTTCGTAGCGACGCCGACAGCCACTCGTCGCAGGGCCGGATCCAATCGCTGGACAAGCGCCGTGACGCGAAGTCACCGAGCATGGACAGCTTGCCGAACCAGCCCGGTGCCTCGGTTTGCGCAGTCACGGTGGTCCCGGGGTTCAAAGACCGTTCGGGCAGGCGAACGAGCGCAGTTCGGGCAACCGGAACGGGTTGCGTACGCTGCTCGTGGTGACGTCGAACACGGCCTTGCGGCCGTCGATTTCGAAAGTGGCGCGGAACTTCTCGGGGCTCGGCCCGGGCTGCAGCTTGACGCGTTCGAACAGCCTGAACAACGCCCAAGGCCCGTCGTTGACCATGCCCGTGCCGCCGGCCGGCTGCACCATCACGCGCACGACACCCGTGCCGCGCGGCCCGGGCCATTGCACCACGACGGGAATCTGCGGCCCGTGGGCGTAGCGCACGAGCTGGCCGTCGACGTCCAGCGTAAATTCGCGCAGCGCGGTGTCCATCTCCAGCGGTTTGAACTCGAGCCGTGTCGTCGGCACGGCGCTGCCGCCGCCGAAGAAGGTCTCGCGGATCACGGCGGCGCGCTGGAACTGGGGCAGGGTGCCGACGTCGTTGCCCAGCGGCGTGCCCTCGACGGCGCGGAAGCTCCAGGGTCGTGTGCTGGTGTCGATGAACGGCGCCAGGCGCTGCTGCATCTGGTCGAACTTGCCACCGGGGCCGAACAAGGCAGCGAAGTCGGCCTGCGTCACGTCGCGCGGCGAGGTGGCATCGAACGGGTAGCGTCCAGCAGTCGCCTGGTTGCAGAACTCGCCGACTTGGGTGCGCACCTCGCGCGACAGGGTTTCACGCAATTGCATCAGGCCCACGCGCGCGCTGGCGCTGCCCAGGTTGTCGAGGATCGATCGCACCGGCTCCGCCGTATTGGCCGCCTCGGCCTTGAGCTGGTTGGGCAGTGGCGACGGCGGTGGGGCGGCACCGCCCTTGAGCGCCGAGTCGACGGCGGTCAGCAGCACTTGCAGTTCGCCCAGCCTGGCGACCACGACTTCGATCGG
>JAABPT010000207.1 GCA_011391855.1 Burkholderiales bacterium | reverse complement strand
GCCAGCCAGACGTCGTTCCAAGTCACGGATGCGCAGGCCGAGCGGGCCACGGCCTTCGTGCTCACCATCGAGCCCGCACAAGGCGACGTTGCAGCGCCGGCAGACACCCACCTGTTGGCGGGCGACTTCGCCGGTGGCGGCCGGGAGGCCAGCCTGAGCATCGCCCACCCGGCCGCATTGGGGACTGACCTGACCCCGGCCAGGGGCAGCTTCTTCCTCGCCACGCCCACCAGTGAATCGTTGGCCGACGAGGCGCAGGGGCTGTGGTGGGTGCAAGTGGTCGACGGTGCACCGCAGCCCGGGCTGATGCTGCCTGACCTGCCGGCCGGCTGGGTGTACGAAGGCTGGGTGGTCGTCGGCGGCCAGCCCGTCAGCACGGGCCGCTTCTCGCGTGCGGACATGGCCGACGCCGATGCGGCTGGCCCGGCGGCCGGGCCGCTGGGTGCACCGCCGTTCCCCGGACAGGACTTTGTCAACCCGCCACGGGCACTGCCCGGCGGCACGGCTGTGATTTCGGTAGAGCCAGAGCCGGACAACAGCCCTGCACCATTCACACTCAAGCCACTGGCGGGCCCGGTCGCGGCCGGTACCGGGCCTGCGGTGATACAGAGTGTGCCCAACACCGTCGGCAACGGCAGCAGCCTGCCGCGTGGAACGGCGCGCCTGATCCGATGAGATCCGCGGCGGCACAATCGGCGCCCATGCCGTCTGCCGGAGCCAGGTCCTCGCCGCGCCGCGTGCTCGTCATCGAAGACGAGCCCGACATGGCGAACTTGCTGAGCCTGCACCTGACCGAGCTGCCGGCCGAGGTGCAGGCGCAGGTCGACGGCCTGGCGGGCCTTCGAGCCGCCCAACAGCACGGCCCGTGGGACTTGATCGTGCTGGACCTGCGCCTGCCCGGCCTGGGCGGGATAGACATCTGCCGCACGCTGCGGCAAGCGGGCGATCGGGTACCCATCTTGATGCTCACGGCGCGCGGCGCCGAGCTCGACCGCGTACTGGGCCTCGAGCTCGGTGCCGACGACTACATGACCAAGCCCTTCAGCGTGCTGGAACTTGGCGCGCGCGTGCGTGCGCTGTGGCGCCGGGTCGACGGCCGTGCCGGCCCGCAGCCGGATGACGAGCCAGCGGCCTTGAGCTGCGGGACGTTGCGGATGAACAGGGTGCAGCGCCGCGTCTGGTTGCGCGAAACCGAGGTGTCGTTGACCGGCCTCGAGTTCGATCTGCTGTGGTGCTTCGCCCGTGAGCCCGGCCGCGCCTTCAGCCGCGGAGAACTTCTCGACCGCGTCTGGGGCACGCAGCACGATGGGTACGAGCACACCGTCAACACCCACATCAATCGTTTGCGCAACAAGGTCGGAGCAGGCTTCATTCATACCGTATGGGGTCGCGGCTACCGTTTCGAGCAGCCAGACGGTCCGACATGACGCGGATCCTGAAGCGACTCGATCTGCGCCTGGCACTGGCCGTGCTGCTGGGACTTGCCGCGAGCGGTGCTGCGCTCGTGGCCTGGCAATCCCACTCGACGCGGGTTGCAGCGGATGCGCATTGGCAAGCCCAGAGCCTGGGGCTGGCCAGCTACGTCGTGCAGCGCCATGCCGAACGCCTGGGCACCGGGGTGGCTGAAAGGCGCGCCGACTCGCTGGCCGACATCGGCATGTACATCACGATGATCCATCCGTCACTGGAGGCCTACCTGCTCGCCTCGGACGGTGCGGTCATCTCGCACACCTTGCCGGCCCCGGGCCCGGCGCGCATGCGCGTCGACCTGGCACCTGTGCAGGGTTTGCTCGACAGGCGAAACCCCGAGTCGGCCTCCGCGCTGCGCATCGGTCTGCCCATCTATGGCGAGGACCCTCGGCTTTTGCAGGGTCGCAATCTGGTCTCCGTGGCGCCGGTCGGCAACGATGGCTGGCTGTACCTCGTGCTGCGTGGCGAACAGGTCACGCGCGTGGCCGAGCAGCACGCCGATCAGACGCGGCAGACTGCATGGCTGGGCGTTCTGGCGGCCGCCTTGCTGGCGGGCGGCGCCACGACCATGGCCCTGCAGCAGCAGGTGACGCGGCGCCTGCGGCAGCTGGCCAGAGAGCTCGCGGCCTTCCGGCCCGGCGTCGCGGACCAGGCTAGCGCCACCACACCGGGCGACGAAATCGACCAGCTCTGCGGCGACGCTCGCGCCTTGCAGCATCGCGTGCAGCAGCAGATTCGTCAGCTCGAGGACAGCGACCGCCAGCGTCGGGAACTGATCAGCAATATCTCGCACGACCTGCACACCCCCCTGGCGAACATCCGCGGCTGGTTGGACACGCTGCTGATTTCGGGCGAGCGCCTGAGCCCGCCGGAACGCGAGCGCCACCTGCGCACCGCGGCACGCCACTGTGCCGGCCTGGGTCGCAGGGTGGCCGAGCTGTTCGAGCTGGCCAACCTGGACTCTGCCCGCGCCGTAGCCCACCCGGAGCCGTTCTGCATGGCCGAGCTCGTCAGTGACGTGATCCAGGCCCACCAGCTGGGCGCCGAGCAACGGGGCATTGCGCTGTGCCTGGCCCGGGATGCCGACCTGCAGGCAGTCGTGCTGGCCGACATCGGACTGATCGAGCGCGTGCTCAACAACCTGGTCGACAACGCCTTGCGTCACACCGCGCGCGGTGGTCAGGTCGAACTGGCCGTGCACGCACAAGGCGAGACGGTGCTCGTGCGCGTGGCAGACGACGGTCGGGGCATCGCGCCGTCCGATCTGCCGCATGTGTTCGAGCGCTACTGGACCACGCGCAGCACCATCACGCCCGAGCAGGCGCCTGTCGCTTCCGGCAGCCATCGGCCGGCCGTGAGTTCGGGGCTGGGCCTGGCGATCGCACGTCGAATCGTCGAGCTGCATGGAGGGTCGATCAGCGTCCGCTCGGGTGAACGCCAGGGCAGCGAGTTCACCTTCTCGCTGCCCGCGCGCCTGCGGGTGGCCTGAGGCGCATTGAACTGCTGCTCGACCCCGTGTGTTGAACGACCGGCCCCGGCGACGGCGCCCTCGCGATCAAGCAAGGCGACTCTAGTGCGCACTTCCAACGACTGCGCCTGGTCCATCGCCGCCGCAGCATGAAGCAGTGTCTACGCAGGCGGTCGAGCGATGGCCACGCTGCCGTCCTCGTGCAGGATCACCACCCCACGCGAGTCCCCGAGGCTTGCGGTTGCGGTCATGCGCGACGGCAGTGGCCACGCGTGAACTCGAACACGCCGTCGGCGAAGTCGCGCTCGACGAGGCGCGCGCGGTCGCTCGCCACGAAGCCGGGGTACCGGTGGTGCTGGTGGTGGCGGTGCGCCGCGATGCCGAGACCAGTGACATCGCGGCACTCGACTTGGCCAGTGGCCAGCCGCCTGCTGACGCAACGTGGTGCACGAACATGCCACGCCTCGGTGGTGGCACGACAGCTCGGCAAGGTCTGCCTCGTGGGCTGCTCCGAGCTGCAGATCGACGAGACCGCTCGCACCATCCAGGTCGTCGATTCAACCCTGCACGAGGGTGAACTGATCACCCTCGACGGCAACGAGGGCGGGTCTTCTACGCCGGCGCGGCCCAGGTCGAGATTCGCTACCCGGACGAACTCCTCGCTCGTCTGGATGCGCTCAGGCGACGCGAACAACGCGGCTGATCAAGACTCGTCGCGGGCACTTTCAGATCAATGCCGCGGCCGCGGCCTTGGCGCCGGCCGGGTGAAGATCGGCAGGGATCTGCGCACCAGCGCAATGCGCGTCGCCGGGCTGCCGGTGGCTTCAGTTCCTGGCCCTGGGTCGCACCAGCCGCCCGAGATCATCGGCAGACGCCTTGTAGGCGTGCAGCACGCCGGGGATCAGTTGGTAACCGCTGAAGTCGAAACCCGGCGTCAACGCGGCGCCGGGTGTGCCATCGACATTCACTGCGATGCAGTTGCTGAAGGTGCCGATGTCGCACTGGATGCGACTGGCCGAACCCGCACCATCGGGCCTGTAGTAGACATCGAACTGAACGCTGCTGCTGTTCTGCGTCACGGAATAGTCGTTGTCGGTACCGGCCAGCATCAGGTAGCTGCCGTCGTTCAGGCGCGGGCCGACCGTGAGCCCTTCCCACTTTTCAGGCGACACCCGCCCGAGCGCAGCCAGCGACGGATGTTGAAGCGTGTTCGCCGCCGCCAGGTCCAGCCAAGGCGTGGTGACCTTGGAGACCGGGGTGTAGGAGCCGGCGGGCGCCGTTGACAGGTTGATGCCAGTCACATCGGTGGCACCGCGGAGGTCGATGCGACACACCTTCTTGTTC
>JAABPT010000206.1 GCA_011391855.1 Burkholderiales bacterium | reverse complement strand
GCAGATCGACGCGCCCGTCATTGCCCAGGTGCACGGCGTGGCCGCCGGCGCGGGCCTCTCGCTCATGCTGCATGCCGATTTCGTGCTGGCCGCCGAGGGCACGCGCTTCAACCTCGCCTACATCAACCTCGGCACAAGCTGCGACGTCGGCGCCTCGTGGGTGCTGCCGCGCCTGGTGGGCCTGCGCCGCGCGCTGGAGATCGCCTTGCTCGGCGACACCCACAGCGCCGCCGAGGCCGAGCGCCTGGGTCTGGTCAACCGCGTCGTGCCCGCCGCCGAGCTCGATGCAGCCGTGCAGGAGCTCGCGCAGCGCTTGGCAAGTGGCCCCACCCAGGCCTACGGGCACATGCGCCGACTCATGCGCGCCAGCTTTGACCACGAACTGGTCACGCAGTTGGCTGCCGAGGCCGAGGCCTTCGTAGCCTGTGCGCGCAGCGCCGACCTGCCCGAGGGCATAGAGGCCTTCCACGCCAAGCGGCCCGCTGCGTTCCAGGGCCGGTAATCTCTTTCCTGTTTCTCGGAACCTTCCCATGACCCACCGTGACGTCTTCGTCGTCAGCACCGCCCGCACCGCCATCGGCACCTTTGGCGGCAGCCTGAAGGACGTGCCCAATACCCAGCTCGCCTCCACCGTCGTGAAGGTCGCCATCGCGCGCTCGGGCCTCTCGCCCGACGCCGTGGGCCATGTGGTCATGGGCAACGTGATTCCCACCGACACCAAGGATGCGTACCTGAGCCGCGTGGCCGCGATCGACGCTGGATGCCCCTTCGAGACGCCCGCCTTCAACGTCAACCGTCTGTGCGGATCGGGCCTGCAGGCCATCATCTCGGCGGCGCAGGCCATCGGCTACGGCGACTGCGACGTGGCCGTGGGCGGTGGCAGCGAGAGCATGAGCCGGGGCCCCTATTTCGACACCGCCGCGCGCTACGGAGCGCGCATGGGCGATGCCAAGAGCATCGACTACATGCTCGGCATTCTGCACGATCCCTGGCAGAAGATGCACATGGGTATCACCGCCGAGAACGTGGCCGAGCGCTACAAGATCAGCCGCGAGATGCAGGACCAGCTCGCCTTTGAGAGCCAGCGCCGCGCCGCCGCCGCCATCGCGGCAGGCCATTTCAAGGAGCAGATCGCTCCCGTCGAAATCGCCACGCGCAAGGGCGTCGTGCTGTTCCAGGAAGACGAGCATGTGCGCGCGGCCACCACCGTCGAGGTGCTGGCAGGCATGAACCCCGCATTCAAGAAGGACGGCGGCACCGTCACCGCCGGCAACGCCTCGGGCATCAACGACGGCGCCTCCGCCGTGGTACTGGTGGCGGGCGACCGCTTGCAGGCCCTGAATGTGAAGCCCTTGGCCCGCCTCGTGGGCTACGCGCACGCGGGCGTGGATCCGGCCTACATGGGCATCGGCCCCGTTCCCGCCACGCAGAAGGTGCTGCAGCGCACGGGCCTCACGGTGCAGGACATGGATGTGATCGAGGCCAACGAAGCCTTCGCCGCCCAGGCCTGCGCCGTGGTGCAGGAGTTGGGCCTAGACCCCGTCAAGGTCAACCCCACTGGCTCGGGCATCTCGCTCGGCCATCCCGTGGGTGCTACGGGCGCCATCATGACCACCAAGGCGATCGCCGAGTTGCGCCGTACCGGCGGGCGCTACGCGTTGGTGACCATGTGCATCGGCGGAGGCCAGGGCATCGCGGCCATTTATGAGCGGGTTTGAGTCTTTTTGCCTCACGATGTACCTGTCGCAGACGCCCCTCACCCCTCCCTCTTCCCAACGCGGCGAGGGCGACCGGTTGCGCCTGTTTGACCCCCTCTCCCTCTGGGCGAGGGTGGGGGTGAGGGCTTTCGGCTTGTCCTGATGCATGTAAAAAATCAGGTCTTTGGCTTCCAGTCTTTTTAAAACAGTCGCTGGTAGCTCCTACTTTCATAGCATCATGCTTCCCAACAATTTACACATACCCGAGCAAAAGGCCGAACTGCAGCTCTTCACCGAATCGCTCGAACGCTTTTGCGACGCCGAGATCGAGCCGCATTACCGTGATTGGGAAAAAGCCGGTCTCGTGCCGCGCGCACTGCTGTGCAAGATGGGCGGGAACGGCTACCTCTGTGCCGACGTGCCCGATGCCTATGGTGGACCGGGCGCCAGCGTGTCCTTCTCGTTCGCCGTGGTCGAGGTGCTCTCGCGCCGGGGCTACGGCGGCTTTGTCGGCGGACTGCAGGTGCACAACGACATCATCCCGCCCTACCTGCTGCACTGCGGTACCGAGGCACAGCGCCAATACTGGCTGCCGCGCATGGCCCGCGGCGAAGCCATTGCCGCCATCGGCATGACCGAGCCCGGCGCGGGCAGCGACCTTAAGGCTATCCGCACCACTGCCAGACGTGACGGTGACCACTACGTCATCAACGGCAGCAAGATCTTCATCAGCAACGGCCAGAACTGCGACCTGCTCGTGCTCGCCGCCAAGACCGACCCGGCCGCAGGCGCCAAGGGCGTGAGCCTGTTTCTGGTCGATGCGGCCACGCCCGGCTTTTCGCGCGGCCAGAACCTGGAAAAGATAGGCCAGCACGCCGGCGATACCTCCGAGCTGTTCTTCAACGACATGCGCGTGCCGGCAGACGCACTGCTCGGTGGCGTGGAGGGCCAGGGCTTCGTGCAGATGATGCGCGAGCTACCGCGCGAGCGCCTGATCATCGGCGTGCAGGCGGTGCACGGCGCCAAGGGTGCGCTGGGCGCCACGCTGAAGTATGTGCAGGAGCGCCAGGCCTTCGGCCAGCCCATCGGCCAGTTCCAGAACACTCGCTTCACGCTGGCGCAATGTGCGAGCGACATCGCCGCCGCCGAGGCGTTCCTGAATGCCAGCGTGGCCGCCTACCAGCAGGGCCAGCTCACGCCAGAGGCGGTGAGCGCGCTCAAGCTTCACACCACCGAGCTGTTCGGCCGCGTCGCCGACGCCTGCCTGCAGCTCTTTGGCGGTTACGGCTACATGGCCGAGTATCCGATCTCGCGCTTCTGGACCGACGCGCGCGTGCTGCGTATTTACGGCGGCACGTCGGAGATCATGAAGGAGTTGGTGGCACGCTCGCTATTGGGGCGCTGAGGAACAAGGCAATCCGCCATGTGCGCAGTGGGACGGCGAACAGGCCCACAAATAGGCGGGCCTGAAATATTCATTTCAAGCACGGAGCGGCACTTCATCTCCTGGCCAGAGATGGATGTCTGGGGGCTGTCGGGCTGATAACCGCGACTTTGCTGTCCCGATGAGCATCTCCATGACAGATACTAGCCAAGGCCGCCACCCTGAGCTGGCTTGATGCAGGCACAAAAAAATCGACCGCAAGAAGGTGATGCCATTCTTGGCGATCATGCGCAGCAGCCAGCGGATGTTGTAGCCCGCCGCACACAGCACCGCAGCTGACTGTCCCCCGGCGCACCCAAGAGGTGGCAGCGGTCCATGCAGTGATCTGACCCAAATGCGCGGCAAGCCCCGCCCTTGAGGGCGGGGAAGGATAGCGCGGCAACGCCCGTGGGGCTTGCCTACTTTCCCGATCGCCCGTAAGCGGTGTTTCTGTCCAGCATCAAGGCCTACCGCTTCCAGCTGCGCCTGCGCCCCGCGCAGGGCGCTGCGCTGCGGCGCATCGCCGGGGGCTTGCGCTGGGTGTGGAACCAGGCGCTGGCCGAGCAGCGCGCGCGCCACGCGCGGGGTGAGCGGTACGCTGGCCATGCCGAGATGTGCAAATGGCTCACCGCCTGGCGCAACGCGCCGGGCACATCCTGGCTCTCCGATGGCCCGGTGCACCCGCAACAGCAGGTGCTGCGCCGCCTGGACGAGGCGTACAAGCGCTTCTTCG
Organism: Burkholderiales bacterium; assembly: GCA_011391855.1. Classification (GTDB taxonomy): domain Bacteria; phylum Pseudomonadota; class Gammaproteobacteria; order Burkholderiales; family Burkholderiaceae_C; genus Rubrivivax. Next base: position 472 of record JAABPT010000206.1, on the reverse strand, counting down.
CCAAGGCTGGCGGGTTCCCCGCCTTCAAGAAGCGCGGCGAGGAACCGGGCATCCGCTTCCCCGACCCCAAGCGGTTCAGCCTGGATGCGGCCAACGGCCGCATCAAGCTCCCCAAGCTGGGCTGGGTGCGCCTGCGCATGAGCCAGGAGGTCACCGGTGTGCTGCGCAACGTGAGCCTCACGCGCGAGGGCGCGGGCGCCTCGGCGCGCTGGTTCGCCAGCATCCAGGTGCAGGTGGCACAGACGGTGCCAGCCGGGCTTGCGAAGCCGGGGAAGAAGGTGCGCCAGAAGGCCGGGCTCAACCGCGGCATCCTGGATGCCGCGTGGGGCGAGTTCACGCGCCAGCTCGGGTACAAGACGCAGTGGCGCGGCGGCCAGACCATCCTGGTCAACCCGGCGTACACCAGCCGCACGTGCCGCCTCTGCGGGCACGAGGCGGCGGAGAACCGGAAGACGCAAAGCGCTTTCATCTG
>JAABPT010000205.1 GCA_011391855.1 Burkholderiales bacterium | reverse complement strand
GAAAGGCGATGGCGGCCGAGTTGATGCAGAAGCGCTCGCCGGTGGGTTCGGGCCCGTCCTCGAAGACATGGCCGAGGTGGCTGCCGCAGTGGTTGCAGCGCACCTCCACGCGCACCATGCCGTGGCTGGCGTCGACGACGCGCTCGACCACCTCGCTGTTGATCGGCTGCCAGTAGCTCGGCCAGCCGCAGCCGGCGTCGAACTTGGTGCCGCTTTCGAACAGCGGCGTGCCGCAGCCCACGCACAGGTAGCGGCCATCGTCGAAATGGTCCCAGTATTTGCCGCTGAAGGCGCGTTCGGTGGCGGCATGGCGCGCCACCTGGTATTGCTCGGGGTCGAGCTCGGCGCGCCACTCGGCGTCGGTCTTGCGCACCGGATAGCGCGGGTCGTCGTGGTCGTGGGGTGGGTGCGGATTCGTCATGGGAGGTCAGTTTCCAGTCGTTGCGCGTGGCGAGCAGGGTTTGTCGATCAACCGCCAAGCCTGCGGTCGGCTTTATCCCGCTGCCGGATTGTCTGCCGGTCCGCAGGCGCCGCATGCCAGGGGGGTCATGGGCCTGTCACGCCGGGGACAGGGCTTCGGGGTAGTCCCTGAGCGCCAGGGTCATCCACATCCGTTACCTTACCCAGGTTTGGAAAATCGCACTTTCGCTCTTCCAGTCCCAGGAGACAAGACATGAGATTCACCCGTCGTCTGTTCGGTGTTTCAGTGGCGGCAGCCGCTGCACTTTCGTCCGGCCTCGTCTTCGCGCAGGCCAAGCCCTTGCAGGGCCAGGTCGTCAAGATCGTGCGCATCGACGCGCTGAGCGGCCTGCTCGGCCCGGTTGGTGTCAACCAGCTCAAGGGCTACCAGTTCTTCGCCGAGAAATTCAGCGCCACCAACGCGGCCGGCGTGAAGTTCGAGGTCACCGGCATCGACAACAAGCTCAGCCCCACGGAAAGCCTGAATGCGCTGAAGTCGGCCATCGACAGCGGCGTGCGCTATATCGCCCAGGGCAACGGCTCTTCGGTGGCGCTGGCGCTGGTGGACGCGGTCAACAAGCACAACGAGCGCAATCCGGGCAAGGAAGTCATCTACCTCAATGACCAGGCCGTGGACCCCGACCTGACCAACAGCAAGTGCAGCTTCTGGCATTTCCGCTTCGACGCCGACACGTCGATGAAGATGGAAGCCATGAGCAGCTTCATGAAAGAGCAGAAGGACATCAAGAAGATCTACCTGCTGAACCAGGACTATTCGCACGGCCACCAGGTGGTGAAGTACGCCAAGGAAACCATCGGCCGCAAGCGCCCGGACATCCAGTTCGTGGGCGAAGACCTGCACCCGCTGGCCCGCGTGCGCGACTTCGCGCCTTACATCGCCAAGATCAAGGCTTCGGGCGCCGACACGGTGATCACCGGCAACTGGGGCTCCGACCTGTCTCTGCTGCTGAAGGCGGCCAGCGAGGGCGGCTACGACGGCAAGTTCTACACCTACTACATCACCGCCACCGGCACGCCCACGGCACTGGGCACCAACAGCGCCGGCAAGGCGTTCCAGGTCGGCAATGCGCACAGCAACATGGGCGGCCAGCAGAAGGCCTGGGCCGACGAATTCAAGGCCAAGTACAACGACGACATCACCACCTACCAGCCGGCGCGCATCTTCGAGGCGTTGGGCCAGGCCATGGCGCAGACCAAGTCGACCGACCCGGTGAAGGTGGCCGCCGCGCTTTCGGGCCTGAAATTCAAGAGCTTCAACGGCGAGTTGGAGATCCGCAAGACCGACCACCAGCTGCAGCAACCGCTGTATATGGGGGTGTGGCAGAAGGTGGACGCCAAGTACGCGTACAACCACGAGAACACCGGCATGACGCTGGCACCGGTGGCCGAATACGCGCCCTACGTGTCGAGCACGCCCACCAGCTGCCAGATGAAGCGTCCCGGCTGACGCTGCGGCTCTCGAACGACCCCGGGGTTCACGCGCGGCCCAGCCGCACGGTGCCCCGGGATCGTTTGTCTGGGCGCCCGCCTTTCTGACACCCGCCCGAGATGGAATTCTTCACGATCTCCCTGCTCAACGGCCTGAGCTACGGGCTGTTGCTGTTCATGCTGAGCTCGGGGCTGACGCTGATCTTCAGCATGATGGGCGTGCTGAATTTCGCCCACGCCAGCTTCTACATGGTGGGTGCCTACGCGGCTTACTCCGTGTCGCAGGTGGTGGGTTTCTGGCCGGGGTTGGTGATCGGCCCACTGGCCGCCGGCGTGCTGGGGGCGCTGTTCGAGCGTTTCTGCCTGCGCCGCGTGCACAAGTTCGGCCATGTGCCCGAGCTGCTGGTGACCTTCGGGCTTTCCTATGTGCTGCTCGACCTGGTGCAGCTCATCTGGGGCCGCACGGCGGTGGACTTCCAGCCGCCCGACGTGCTGCGCGGGCCCGCCTTCACGATCGTCAATTCGTCGCAGAGCGGCATGGACCTGGTGTTCGGCGCCGCGCCTGAAGCCCTGTGCCGCGCCGCCGACGCCGCCGTGCGCGTGGTGTGCTCGCCGTTTCCGGCCACGCGCGGATTCATGATGCTGGTGGCGCTGGTGATGCTGGTGGCGCTGTGGCTGCTGCTGACGCGCACGCGCATCGGCCTGGTGATCCAGAGCGCGCTCACGCACCCCGAGATGGTGGAGTCGCTGGGCCACAACGTGCCGCGCGTGCTGATGATGGTCTTCGGCGCCGGGGCCGCACTGGCCGGGCTGGCGGGCGTGATCGGCGGCAGCACCTTCGTCACCGAGCCTTCCATGGCCGCCGCCGTGGGCGCGGTAATCTTCGTGGTGGTGGTGGTGGGCGGCATGGGCTCGCTGGGCGGCGCCTTCCTGGCTTCTCTGCTCATCGGCATCCTGCAGACCTTCGCGGTGGCGCTGGACGTTTCGCTGGGCAGCCTGCTGGCCGGCGTCGGCGTGGTGCCCGGTGCGGCGCTGGCGGGCAGCACGCTGATGAAGCTCACGCTGTCGCAGGTGGCGCCGATCCTGCCCTACCTGCTGCTGGTGCTGATCCTGATCTTCCGGCCCAAGGGCCTGCTCGGCACGCGGGAGGGCTGAGGCGATGGGACGCACCGCCGAAGCCCGCCCGCGTTACCACTTCAAGCCCTGGAACGTGGGGCGCTGGGTGCTGTGGGGCCTGTTCGCGCTGGTCCTGCTGGTCGCGCCCCAGGTCTTCAGCGGCAATTTCCAGGTCAGCCTGTTGTCGCAGATGGGCATCGCCATCGTCGCCTGCCTGTCCTACAACGTGCTGCTGGGCCAGGGCGGCATGCTCAGCTTCGGTCACGCCGTCTACACCGGCCTGGGGGCCTTCGTGGCGATCCACGCCTTGGTGGCCGTGGGAGCCGGCAGCCTGCCAGTGCCGGTGAGCCTGATCCCGCTGGTGGGTGGCGTGGCCGGGGCCGGGTTTGCCGTGGTGCTGGGCTTCGTGACCACGAAGAAGGCCGGCACCCCGTTTGCGATGATCACGCTGGGCATCGGCGAACTCATCTTCGCCATGTCGCTCATGGTGCCGGAATTCTTCGGCGGCGAAGGTGGCGTGTCGGCCAACCGCGTGACCGGCGAGCCGGTCCTGGGCATCACCTACGGGCCGCAGATCCAGGTCTATTACCTGCTCGCCCTGTACACCTTCGTCTGCACGGCCGCCATGTTCGCCTTCACGCGCACGCCGCTGGGGCGCGTGCTGAATGCCGTGCGCGACAACCCCGAGCGCGTGGAATTCATTGGCTACAGCACGCAGCGCGTGCGCTATATCGCCTTCATCGTGTCCGGGTTCTTTGCCGGCATCGCCGGCGGCATGTATGCGCTGAATTTCGAAATTGCCACCGCCGAGGTGGTGGGCGCGGCCAACTCCGGGGCCTACCTGCTGTTCACGTTCCTTGGCGGCGCCATCTTCTTCTTCGGGCCGATCATCGGTGCGGTGCTGCTGGTGCTGGCCGGCGCCCTGTTGTCGGAATTCACCAAGGCCTGGCTGCTCTACCTGGGGCTGGTCTTCCTCTTCATGGTGATGTATGCGCCGGGCGGCATCGCCAGCCTGATCATGATGAACTTGCGCGTGGCGGCCTTTGGCAAGCTGCGGCCGCTGCTGGCTTCGTACCTGGCGCTGTTCGGCACCGGCGTGGCCGTGCTCGTGGGTGCTGCGGCGCTGGTGGAACTGTTGTACCACCTGCAACTGGGCGACACCATCGGCACGGAGTTCAACTTCCTGGGCGCCACCCTCGACGTGCAGCGGCTGGACAGCTGGTTCGGCGCCTGCTTCGTGCTGGCCGTGGGCATGGCGCTGTTCGAACTGACCCGGCGCCAGTTTTCGCTGCAGTGGGGCG
>JAABPT010000203.1 GCA_011391855.1 Burkholderiales bacterium | reverse complement strand
GACGCGCATGACCGACCTCACCAAGCTGGGCTTCACGAGCGTGCTGTTTCCCGGCCTGGACGCCTCCGAAGACGATTGACGGGCCGAGCCGCAGGCAGCCCGGAAACATGGCTTTACATCGGCGCGGGTCATCGGGCGCCGACAGCTGGGCGTTGACAACGACATGAGCGCCATTGCACCCCATGGATGGACGCGCGTCTGGCTGATGCGCCTCGTTTGCACCCTGGCCTTTGGACTGGCCCTCGGTGGCACGGGCGCCTGGGCCCAGGACGACCCGCCCGGCCGCGTCGGCCGGCTGGCCGACCTGCGCGGGCAGGTGTGGTGGTTCGACGTCGAATCCGGCGCCTGGACCGAAGCCGAACGCAATCGCCCGCTGACCCAGGGCGACCGCGTCTCCACCGCGCCGGACGCACGTGCCGAATTGCGCGTGGGCTCCACCGTGCTGCGCCTGGGCGGCGTCACCGAAGTGGAAGTGCTGCGCCTGGACGACGAGCGCATGGAGTTTAGGTTGCATTCCGGCAGCCTGGCGCTGCGCGTGCGTGAGCGCGAGGTGGCCGACGAGATCCGGATCGTCACCGCCGAGCTGCCGCTGCGCCCGCTGCGCAGCGGCCACTACCGCTTCGACCGCAGCGACGACAGCAGCTTCGCCGGCACCTGGCGCGGCAGCCTGCGCGTGGACGCGCCTGAAGGCCTGGTCATCGACACTGGCCAGCGCGCCGAGTTCTGGCGCGAAGGTCCCACGCGCACGCTGCGCCACGCCTGGAGTCCGCTGCCCGACGACGACTTTTCGCAATGGGTGGCCAGCGAAGACCTGCGCGACCAGCGCAGCGCTGCCTCCCGCCATGTCTCGCCCGAGATGACCGGTGCCGAGGACCTGGACCGCCACGGCCGCTGGGACACGCACCCCGAATACGGTGCCGTGTGGATTCCCTACGAGGTACGCACGGGCTGGGCGCCCTACCGCTACGGGCGCTGGGTCTCGGTGCGTCCCTGGGGCTGGACTTGGGTCGACGAAGCGCCCTGGGGTTTCGCACCGTTCCACTACGGCCGGTGGGTGTATTGGGGCGGCCGCTGGGGCTGGTCGCCGGGGGCGTATGTCGCGCGGCCGGTCTTTGCACCGGCGCTGGTGGCCTGGGTTGGCGGCTCGAACTGGGGCGTGTCGGTGAATATCGGCGGCCCGGCCATCGGCTGGGTGCCGCTGGCGCCGCGCGAGGTCTACGTGCCCTGGTACCGCACCACGCCCCGCTACGTGGACCGCGTCAACCGGCACCCGCCGCCACCGCCCGGGCGCAGGCCGGTGCCGAATGTGCCCGATGTGCCGCATGTGCCGACCGGCCCTGTGATGTATGGCAACCAGGGAGCGCCCGGAGCGGTGACCGTGGTGCCGCGCGACGTGCTGGTGCGGCGCCAGCCGGTGGGGCGGGCGGTGATCGATCCGCGCGGCCATGGGGCTCCGGCGCAGAACCTGGTGCGCGTGGAGCCGCCCGCCGCACCCACCCCCGCCCCCGGGCCGCGTGCCGACGGCCCGGCGCCCGGCCAGAGGCCGTTGCCGCCGCCGCGGCGCGAGTTCCGTGACGACGGCCGGAGCGACGGCCGCGGCAACGCCCGTGAACCGCGCGAGCCCCGTGACCCGCGCGAAGCGCGAGAGCCGCAAGAACTGCGTGAGCCGCGCGAGCCACGCGGAGCGCGTGAAGGGCAGCAGAGGGGCGAAGACCGTGCGCCGAACGAGGTCACGACCGTGCGGCCGTCGCCGGGTCGCACGCCCGCCCCGGCCGGTGGGAGCGTGACGACGCGGCCGCCAGGGCGAGGCGATGCCGATCCGGGGGCCGAGCGCCGCCGCGAGCGGCCGGGGCCGGCGACCGCACCTCTGCCCGGCGCGCCCGCGGGGCCGCCGCGCCCGGCCCAGCCGATCATGGAGGCACCGCGGCCGACGGCCCCTGCGGCGGCGCCGGCCGTTCCGGCCTTCGCGCCCCCCGCCGCGCTGCGGCCAACTGCACCCGCTGCACCCGCTGCACCCGCTGCACCCGCTGCACCCGCTGCAGCCAGGCCCGCGCCGGCCGTCGTGATGCCGTCAGCGCCGGTGATGCCGGCCCCGCAGCCGAGTGCAGCGCCGCAGCGCCCGGCGCCGCCGGTGGTCGTGCCTGCGCCGGCAGCGCCTGTGTTCGTACCGGCCCCGGCCGACCCCGCGCCGGCGCGCGGCGACGAGCGCAAGCGCGTGCCGGAATCGCGCCAGGATCCGCGCGAAAAGCAGCGCTGAACTCGGCTGAGCCGCCGCTTGGTTCGGCTCAGCGCAGCAGCGGCCTGAGCACCGGCCAGACGTTATCCAGCATCTTCGGGTGCGCTGCGGCCGTGGGGTGGATGCGGTCGGGCTGGAACAGTTCGTCGGCATTCGCCGCGTCGGCCACCCCGGCCAACAGGAAGGGCACCAGCGCCGTGCCTTCGGCGCGCGCCACGGTACCGAAGAGCTTGACGAGGTCTTCGCTGTATTTGCGCCCGTAGTTGGGCGGCACGGCAATGCCGGCGATCAGCACCTTGGCGCCGGCCGCCTTGGCCGCGCGCACCATGGCAGTGAGGTTGGCCTGGGTCATGTCCAGCGGCAGACCGCGCAGCGCGTCGTTACCGCCCAACGCGATGACCACCACCTGCGGCCGGTGCTGCTGCAGCAGCGCCGGCAGCCGCGAACGGCCGCCGGAGGTGGTGTCGCCGCTGATGCTGGCGTTGACCACCTGCACCGGCAGCTTCTGCTTCACGATGCGCTGCTCCAGCAGCGCCACCCAGCCGCTGCCGCGCGTGATGCCGTATTCGGCCGACAGGCTGTCGCCCACCACCAGCAGCGTGCGCCTTGCCCCCTGCGCATGCACGGGCGCGGTGGCGCCCGCCGTGGCCAGCCACACCAGCGCGCTACAGTGCGTTATGAAAGCGCGCCGCGCAGAAATAGAAACCTCCATGTCCGAAGCCATCATCGTCGTGCAGCGCGTCACCAAGCAGGTGGCCGATTCCACCGGAACCCTGACCATACTTCATGAGATCGACTTCGCGCTGCAGCCCCGCGAGTCGGTGGCCATCGTCGGCGCTTCGGGGTCGGGCAAGAGCACGCTGTTGTCGATCCTGGCCGGGCTGGACACGCCCAGCTCGGGCAGCGTGATGCTGGCCGGGGTGGACTTGTTCACGCTGGACGAGGACGCGCGCGCCGAGTTGCGCTCGCGCCAGGTGGGCTTCGTCTTCCAGAGTTTCCAGCTGCTGGGCAACCTGACGGCGCTGGAAAACGTGATGCTGCCGCTGGAACTGATGGGCCGCCACGACGCGCGCACCGCGGCCACCGAGTTGCTGCGCCGCGTGGGCCTGGGTGAACGCCTGCAGCATTACCCCAAGGTGCTGTCGGGCGGCGAACAGCAGCGCGTGGCGCTGGCGCGCGCCTTCGTAGTGCGGCCGGCCGTGCTGCTGGCCGACGAACCCACCGGCAGCCTGGATTTCGCCACCGGCGCCACGGTGATGGAGCTGATGTTCGAACTGAACCGCGAGGCCGGCACGACACTCGTGCTGGTGACGCACGACCCGGCCATTGCCGCGCGCTGTGACCGCCAGTTGCGCATCGAGGCCGGGCGCATCGTCGAGTCGACACGGCGCAGCCTGCAGTCGGCCTGAGGGCTGCCGCAGGCGGCGGGCTGCCCGCCCGCCGATGGGCCGGGTGAATGGGCCGGGTCAATGGGCCGAGTCAATGGGCCGAGTCAATGGGCCAAGTGAGTGGATCGCGTGAACGGGTGACGTTGTGCTGGCGTTTGGCCTGTGATACTGTCGTTTTATCCAGTCTTTGGCCTGCATGGCTTGTTTGCCGTGCCTGCCGGCCCGCGCCGTGTCCAGCCACTCCCTTCCCGATTACGCCGAACTGCACTGCCGCAGCAACTACAGCTTTCTGACCGGTGCCTCGCACCCCGAGGAACTGGCGGCGCGCGCGCACGCGCTGGGCTATGCGGCGCTGGCCCTCACCGACGAATGTTCGCTCGGCGGCGTGGTGCGCGCCCATGCCGAGGCGCGGCGGCTGGGCCTGCACCTGATCGTGGGCGCCGAGATGGCGCTGCAGCGCAGCTCTGCAGCGGCTGCGGTCGGGCCGGCGAGCAAGGGTGCGGTGCGCGGTGCGGAGAAGGCGGGTGGCGATGCCGCGGCCACCGGTCCGCGCCTCATCCTGCTGGCGATGTCGCGCCGCGGCTACGGCAACCTGTCGCAATGGATCACCGTGGCGCGCCGGCGTGCGCCCAAGGGCCAGTACCAGGCGCTGATGTCCGACCTGGAAGGCCGCGTGCCGCACCTGCCCACGCTGGCCGGCCTACCC
>JAABPT010000202.1 GCA_011391855.1 Burkholderiales bacterium | reverse complement strand
CGCTGATTCACATGCAGGCGCTGCGCCTGCAGTGCGGCGGCCTCACCGCGCTGCAGCAGGTGCTGGGCGCGGCCGAACGCGACGTGCACCGCATGGTCGGCGCCGTGCACGAACACCATGGCAGCCTGACCAATCTGCCCTGGGCAGAGCTGGTCACGGCGCTGGCCGCATGGCAGCCGCCCCGGCGCGGCCGCGCGCGCGAATGAGCGCCGCGCGGCCGCTCCCAAGCGCTCAACCCGAAGGCGCCCACCCCGAAGGCGCTCACCCCGAAGCGCGCAGCGCGCAGGGTCGCCCGGTGAACGCTGGCGTGCCGCCCGGGCTGGTCGCGGCGGTGCAGACCAATTGCCACATCGCCGACGCGCGCCACGCCGCCGACCTGACGCTGTGCATCTACCTGCTGCAGATGCGCGAATTCCATCGCTGGGAGCGTGGGCTGCCCTTCGGTGCCGCGCTGGCGCGCGACGCCGTGGGCGCCTGGATCGCCGAGCGTGAAGCCTTGTGGTCGGCGCTGGAAGAAGCGCCGTTCGTGCCGCTGCCCGTGCCACTGCCCGTGCCGCTGCCGCAGGGCCTGGGCGCAGCCGTCCACACGCTGGATGCTTTCGATGTGAGCGCGATCAATGCCTACCTGCGCCCGCAGGGTCTGCTCTACGGCGCCGGCTATGTGGGCGCGGACCGCCCGGTGTTCTTCCTGGCCGAACTGCACGGCACCGACACGCGCGAGGGCCTGGAAGTCCTGGCCGCCGGGCGCGAACTGGCGCGTGGCATCGCGGCGCCGCCGGCGGTGCTGGACCGTTCTGGCCAGACGCAAGCCATCGTGTTGCGGCGCGAGTCACTGGCAAGGGGGTGCTGGGAAAAATTCGAAGCCTGGTCGCTGCGCCGCGCCGAGGGCAGCGCCTTCCAGGCCGCCGTGCAGGCCTACGGGCTGGACGAAGACTTCGAAGCCGCGCTGCCACGCTGGCTGGATGAGCAGAGCGAAGTGATGGTGCTGCACGAACTGGGTGAGGTCCAGGCCGGGTGCTGGCTGGACCCGGCGTGGGCGGCGCTGCGGCTGGCGCTGCCCACGCGCCGCGCCGATCTGTACGTGCGTGCCGTGCGCGACCACCTGGCCGACTTCGGCGTGACCCTGCCCGCGCTGCTGGACCGTGGCGCCGAGGCCTCGATTCACGCCTGGTTTGCCAGTTACGACGGCGTACGGGAACTGCTCTACCCGGCCCTGCCGCAGGCCTATGCGCAGTGGCGCTCGGGTGACGGCGGTGCCGCGCTGCGGCTGGCCATCGCCCGCGGCCACGCGCATTTCACCCGGCTCGCGCAGCAGGTGCTGGCCTGCCACGAATCCGAAGCGGAAGGTGCGGGCGCCGCGATCGAGCGCCTGCTCACGGCCAGCGACGCGGTGTGTCCGGGTTGACCTTCGCCGCAGCGCAGGCAGCGCCTCCCTCACCCGCTCGCGGGAGAGGGTTGGGGTGAGGGTGCGTTCTTCGACGCGCTCAGCGCGGCACGGGCCGCGCCAGCGTCATCGCGCCGCGAATCTCACCCACCGCATAGCCGGTGGCGCGGTCTTCGGGGTACAGCGCCTTCAGCTTGGCCGTCACGGCAGGACTCAGCTTGTCGGCGGTGCCGTGGCACTGGGTGCACAGCGCCATCGTCGGCAGGGCGCGCATGTAGCGCTGCGTGGGCTGGCCGTTGACCATCGTGACCTCGGCCTTTTCCAGCGTTGCCGGCGATTCCTTGGCCGCGGCGCGGCGGTCGAAGTCCTCCAGCGCGGCACGCTCCCAGGCGTCGGGCACGGCCTTCGGGTTGCGGTTGCGCAGGCTGACGCGCTTCACCGTCCAGCCGCTCTGCTCGGACGCGGCGCGGGCCAGGGCCGGTGCCTGGTCACGGCAGACGGCGATGGCGCCTTCAGGTCCACCGCGGGCAATTTCTTCCTGCAGCACGGCCAGCAGCTTGGGCGGCACCGAGGTCGATACCGTTCGTGCCTGCGGCACCCAGGACATGTCGACAGGCGCGGGGGCCGGCGGGGGTGCCGACGCGCAACCCGCCAGCAGCACCGGAACGGCGGCGGTCCACAGCAACTTGTTCATCATTCTTGCTCCATTTTCCACAGCATGTATTTCAGCGTCGCCACCGAGCCGGCCATGATGCCGGCCACGGCGATGAACGACCCGATGGCCAGCGTCGACAAACCCGACAAACCCTGGCCGATGGTGCAGCCCAGCGCGGTGACGCCGCCAAAGCCCATCAGCATGGCGCCCACGAGCTGGTTGCGCAGGTCACCCATCGAGGCAAAGCCCTCCCAGCGAAAACTCTTGCTGGCCAGGGCGTAGGCGGCCGAGCCGGCAATCACGCCCAGCACGCTGGCGATGCCGAAGCTGGCGTGCAACGAGCTGTCGGTCCACAGCATCAGCAGTTCGAGCGAAAACGCCAGCGGCGCCACGAAGCTCAGCGACTCCAGCGTGCGCGTGTTGGTGGCGAAATAGACGGTTTCCAGCGTCTCGGGGTTTTCGCCGAAGCCCAGGTGGCCGGTGACGTACCAGCCCCCCACGACAAGGGCGCCCAGAACCACGGCGCCGACGATCTGCATCGAATTGCCCCGGAATCGCTTGTCCTTGAAGACGAAGACCAGCAGGGCCAGCACGCACGCGGCCGACATCGCCAGCAGCGCGGTCTTGGCATCCATGCCCGTGGCCTGGGCCAGCGCCGTGCCCAGGCCCTGGTCGGCCCAGCCGCGTTCACCCAGGTTGACATTCACCGGGTCCAGCAAGCTGGCGCGCCATTGGCCGAACAAACCCTTGAGCGTCATGTACGAGGCGATGCCCATGAACACCAGCACCACCAGCGAGCGCATGCTGCCACCGCCCAGGCGGATGAGATTCTTGTTGGCGCAGCCGCCGGCCAGCGTCATGCCCACGCCGAAGATCAGCCCGCCCAGGGCGAGCGACAGCCAGGCCAGCACGGGCCGCTGTGGCACCGACTTGGTCAGGTCCACCAGTCCCGCATAGGAGAGCCAACTGGTGCCGACGATGGCCACCGCGATGGCCAGCAGCCACATGCGCATGCGGCCCCAGTGGCCCATGTTCACGATGTCGGACAGCGCGCCCATGGTGCAGAAATTGGTCTTCGCCGCCACGAGGCCAAAGACGAAGGCCAGCGCAAATCCGCCGCCCACCACATAAGTGCCAAGACTGGCCGCCGATGCTTCCATGGAGTCTCCTCAGGCGCGCGCCGGGGCGGGGCGCGCTGGGCCGCAGGGGCCCGAACGCGAAGCCTGCCTCAGATGAAGAGGCAGACGTCCGTCTCGCCGGCGAACTTCATGAACATCGCGGCGCCGCCGTATTCGATGCCGTCGATGAAGTCCTTCTTGTCGAATTCGAACAGGTCCACCGTCATCTGGCAGGCGATGAACTTGACGTCGGCTTCCTGGCACAGCGAGCGCAGTTCCTCCAGCGAGGCCACACCCTTCTTCTTCATCTTGGCCTTCATCATGGAAGTGGCCATGGCTTCCATGCCCGGAAGGATGGACACCACCACCGGCATCGGCACCGGCATCGGCATCGCGGGGTTGCCGATCGGGCTGATGGCGATGCCGCTCAGGTCCTTGCGCAGCAACTGCAGGCCGTAGAAGGTGAAGAAGATCTGCACGTCCCAGCCGAGTGCGGCTGCGGTCGATGCCAGGATCAGCGGGGGGTACGCCATGTCCAGCGCACCCTTGGTGGCGATGATCGCCATCTTCTTGGCAGCCATTTGGGCTCCGGGTCAGGATACGAGCGCGGCGCGCTCAGGCCTTCTTCAGGAAGAAGACGTACTTGCTGTTCTCGGTGCTCTGCTCCAGCAGCGCGTTGCCGGTCTGTTCGGCAAAGGCGGCCATGTCGCACACCGATCCCGGGTCGGTGGCCACGACCTTGAGCACCGCACCCGGTGCCATGTCGGCCAGGGCCTTTTTCGTCTTCACGATGGGCAGCGGGCAGGCCAGGCCCGAGGCGTCGAATTCCTTGTCGAATTGCATGCTTGTCTCCATGGCGTCGAAGGCGCCGGCAGTCTGAGGATTAGCGTCGCTCGGACCCGTTGGCGTCTATTCCCGCAACGGGGGATGGTGGATAGCCCATCCGGGTAGTACGGGGATGGCGCCGAATCGTGGACTATCGGCCAAGATGCCGGCAAGCGGGGCGGTCTGGTGCGGCCGTCACTCATGGGTTGCCCGTTGACCCATGGTCTCGCGCCGCGCGGCTTTCCACCCATTCCCCCAGATCAGGAGACTGAACCCATGCAAACCCGACGCGAAATGCTGGCGCACGGCGCCACCGTGGCCGGCCTGCTGGCCACCGCCGGCCTGCTGCCGCA
>JAABPT010000201.1 GCA_011391855.1 Burkholderiales bacterium | reverse complement strand
CAGCAGCGTCGTGACCTGGTTGCCGTTTTCCACGTCGATGGCCGCGTGGTGCATCTTCGTCAGCAACGCAAAGCTGCCGGCGGGCAGGTCCAGGAAGCCGTCGAGTCCTTCGATGACGTAGATCTCCCACAGCGGGCGGTCCAGGTCCAGCGGCCGGGCATGGATGCGCGAGGCCTGGATGCAGAACTGGCGCCAGTCGCCCGGCTTGGGCAGTGCGATATGGCGCACGTGGTATTCCAGGTCGAACTGCTCGTCGTCCACCCAGTACGGAAAGTCCAGGTTCAGCGGCACGCGCCGCAGCTTGCGGCGCAGGATGGGCAGCTGGTCCAGGCGGCTGGCGATATGCGCCAGGATGGTCTTGAAGCGCACCGTGCCGCCGGGGGCCGTCGACTGGTTGTAGATGTGGATGAGCGTGACGTTGGCGTTCGAATGCGCGGTGTCGGAGTACAGGAACGCGGCGTCGTGGGCGCTGAGTTGTGGCATGCGGAAGGAATGGGCCGCTGGGATTCGCCGATGGTAGCCCGCATCCCTGCGCACCGCCGCCGTGAAATGCGGCGTCAAGCGCCCCTGCCTTGAGGCGGCTCAAGCCCGCGATGGGGGGCCCCGCGCACGATGGCAGGCGTGACGACCGGACCACCCGACCCTGTCTGCAAGGCCACCGCCGAACTGGTGGCGTCGATGCGCCGCCAGCTCGGCGCCCGCGTCGTGGAGACACATGTCTCGTGGGTGCTGCTGGACGGCACCTTCGCCTGGAAGATCAAGAAGCCTGTCAAGTTGCCGTTCCTGGATTTCAGCGAGCTGGCCACGCGCGGCCGCCTGTGCCTGGAGGAACTGCGGCTGAACCGGCGGCTGGCGCCGGATCTCTACGTGGACGTGGTGCCCATCCACGGCACGCCCACCGCGCCGCGGCTGCACGGCGACGGCCCGGCGATCGAATATGCACTGCGCATGCATGAATTCCCGCCCGGCGCCCTGCTGAGCGAGCAACTGGCCGCCGGCACCTTGCAGCCCGAGCACCTGGACCGGCTGGCGCAGCGCCTGACCGCCTTCCATGCCGGCGCCGACGTGGCCGGGCCGGACTCACCGTTTGGCACGCCGGAAGCCGTGGCGGGTGACTCGCTGCGCGCGGTCGAAGGCCTGGCCCTGCACGGCGCTGCGGCGGCCGACTGCGAAGCCCTGCGCACCTGGCTGCAGGCGCAGGCCGCCCGGCTGCGGCCGGTGTGGCAGGACCGCCGCCGTGCCGGCCGCGTGCGCGAGGGCCATGGCGACCTGCATCTGGCCAATGCCGTGCTGCTGGCGGGCGAGGTCACCGCCTTCGACTGCCTGGAATTCGACCCCGCGCTGCGCTGGATCGACGTCTTCAGCGATATCGCCTTCCTGGTGATGGACCTGCTGGCCCACGGCCGCGGCGACCTGGCGTTTCGCTTCCTGAATGCCTACCTGGACGAAAGCGGCGACCACGCCGGGCTGCCGGTGCTGCGCTGGTATCTCGTCTACCGCGCGTTGGTGCGGGCGCTGGTGGCGCGCATCCGCAGCGGGCAGGGCGGGGCGCAAGCGGGGCCGGACCACCTGGCGCTGGCCTTGCGGCTGGCCACCGAAGGCGACGCGCGCCTGCTCATCACCCACGGCGTTTCCGGCTCGGGCAAGAGCTGGGTGGCGCAGCGGCTGCTGCAGCAGGCGCAGGCGATCCGGCTGCGCTCGGACGTCGAGCGCAAGCGCCTGTTCGGGCTGCGCGCACTGGATGCGTCGGCGAGCCTCGTGCCGGGCGGCATCTACGGCAAGGACGCCACGCAGCGCACCTATGCACACCTGCGCGAAGTGGCGGCGGTGGCCTTGGCGGCCGGGCAGCGCGTGATCGTCGACGCGGCCTTCCTGCGGCATGACGAGCGCGACGACTTCCGCCGCCTGGCCCAGGCGTGCCGCGTGCCGTTCACGCTGCTGCACTGCACGGCGCCGCACGAACTGCTGCGCCAACGCGTGCAGGCGCGCGGCGCGCGTGCAGACGATGCATCCGAGGCCGACCTCGCGGTGCTGGACATGCAACTGGCCTGGGCCGAGCCGCTGGCGGCCGAAGAGCAGTGTGCCGTGATCACGGTCGAAACGGAGGCGCCGGTGGAAGTGGAGGCGCTGGTCGCGCGCTGGCTGGGGGCGCGCTGAGGCTCGGGCGGGACCCGGGCAGGACCGCGCGGCTTGACTCCGGTCAAGGCCGGCCCCTGGGGGGCTGCTAGATTCGCCGCGTGATCCGGGTTCGCCGCCATCGACAGCTCTTCGCCACCTTCGTGGCGGCGTTGCTGCTGTATGCGCAGCTGGCAGTTGCGGCGTACGCGTGCCCTGGGGTCCAGGTGCCGCCCGCGGCGGCGGTGGCCGAGTCGATGGTCAACTGCGACTCGCACCCGCACGGCGCGATGGACCCCGACCAGCCGCAGCTGTGCCAGGCGCATTGCGATCCGGGCGAACAGTCGCCCAATTCAGCCGCCGGTGGCCTGCTGGCTGCGGGCGCAGCGGCCTTGCCGGTGCTGCTGTGGGTGTTGCCGCAGGCCGATGTGCCTGCCGGCATCGAAGCGCCGGCCTACGCGCCGGTCAACGGCCCGCCGCGCGGCGCGCCACCGCTGTACCTCTCTCTGCTCGTCCTCAGGAACTAGCGACCGGGTGAATGGCCACGCGCGCCAACGCGGCGCGCGTTCGCGCTTCATCCCGTCAACGCTGACCTGAGGATCCACCATGAACGAGTCTCTTGCGGACATGCGCTCGGCGCATGCGCCGGGCCGTGCGGCCAGCCGGTGCCGCCGGCCCTGGCGCGCGCTGCTCGGTGCCGCCGCTGCGCTGGCCATCACCGCCGCGCCGCCGGCCGCCGCTGGCCTGAGCCATGCCGAAGCCGTGACGCTGGCGCGGCAGCAGTCGCCGGCCTTGCGGGCGCTGCAGGCCAGCGTCGACGGCTCCACCGTGGCCCAGCCGGCGGCGGCGGCCTTGCCCGACCCGCGCCTGCTGGTGGGGGTGGACAACATTCCAGTGGACGGCCCCGACCGCTATTCGCTGACCCGGGATCCGGGCACCATGCAGCGCATCGGCGTGATGCAGGAAATGCCCAACCGCGCCAAGCGCGATGCGCGGCTGCAACTGGCGCAGGCGCGCACCGAACGCGACCGGCTGCAGTTGGCCGCGGCCGAGCTGGTGGTGCGGCGCGAGGCCTTGCGCGCCTGGGTGGCGGTCCATTACGCGCAGCAGCGGCTGGCGTGGCTGGACCGACTGCAGCACGAAAATGCCTTGTTGCAGCAGACGCTGCCGCCGCGCATCGCCGCCGGCCAGGCGCCGGCGGCCGATCTGACGATGGCGCGCCAGGAGGCGCTGGCCATCGCCGACCGGCACGACGAAGGGGCGCGCGACCTGGCCAAGGCGCGTGCCGCGTTGCGGCGGCTGATCGGCGTGCGAGCCGACGAGCCGCTGGCCGGCGAGCCGCCCGCGCTGGCGGTGGATGCAGCCGCCGTGCGCGCCCGCCTGCACGAGCACACCGAACTCGCCCCCTACGGCGCCATGCTGGCCATGGGCCAGGCCGAGATCGGCGAAAGCGAATCCGAGACCCGCGGCGACTGGGCCTGGGAAGTGGTCTACGCCCGCCGCCCCAACTACGACGACATGGTGTCGTTCCAGCTCAGCTTCGACCTGCCGCTGCGGCAGAGCGAGCGCCAGGCACCGCAGATCGCGGCCCGGCGCAAGGAGCTGGAACGCGTCGACGCCGAGCGCGAGGACACGACGCGCCGGCATGCCGAGGAGGTGGAGATGCAACTGGCCGAGCTGCAGGCGCTCGACGCCCAGGCCGCGCGGCTGCGTGCCCAGGGCCTGCCGCTGGCCGACCAGCGCGTGGCCCTGACGCTGGCCAGCTACCAGGCCGGGCGCAGCGAACTGGCCGCCGTGCTGGCAGCGCGCAGCAGCTTGCTGGAACTGCGCCTGCGCGCGCTGGCACTGGACGCCGAACGCAGCGACCTGCAGGTGCGGCTGAACACATTGATCGCGGAGCAAACGCCATGAGCGCGCACGGCCGTTCCGGCGCGCCTATTTCGGAGCGCACAGCGCATAGGACCTTCCAATGAGCAACTTGAACAACATCGCCGCAGCGATTGCGCTGCTGACCCTGGGCGGCGCAGTCGGCTGGGGGCTTTCCACCTGGACCGGCACGCACGTCGCCGCGCCGGCCGAGACGGCAGGCAGCGGCGCACCGGCCGCCGAGCGCCAGGTGCTGTACTGGTACGACCCCATGGTGCCGACGCAGCGCTTCGACAAGCCCGGCAAGTCGCCGTTCATGGACATGCAACTGGTGCCGCGCTATGCCGACGAAGGTGACGCCCAGGCCGGCGCCCCGGGGGTCAGCGTCTCGCCGCAGGCCCT
>JAABPT010000200.1 GCA_011391855.1 Burkholderiales bacterium | reverse complement strand
CGCTGAATGTCGAGCAAGGGGAGTTCGTCACCCTGATCGGCCACTCGGGCTGCGGCAAGTCGACGCTGCTCAACCTGGTCGCGGGCCTGACCTCGCCCAGCAGCGGCGTGCTGCTGCTGGACGACCGCGAACTCCAAGGCCCGGGGCCGGACCGCGGCGTGGTGTTCCAGAACCATTCGCTGCTGCCCTGGCTGAGCTGCCACGGCAACGTGCACCTGGCGGTGGAACGCGTCTTCGGCGACACCGAGAGCAAGGCCCGCCTCGACGAGCGCACGCTGGCGGCGCTGAACCTGGTGGGCATGGGCCACGCCGCGGCCAAGCGCCCGCACGAGATCAGCGGCGGCATGAAGCAGCGCGTGGGCATCGCCCGCGCCCTGGCCATGGAACCCAAGATGCTGCTCATGGACGAGCCCTTCGGCGCCCTGGACGCGCTGACGCGGGCGCGGCTGCAGGACGAGCTGCTGAAGATCGTCGCCAGCACGGGAACGACGGTGATGATGGTGACTCACGATGTCGACGAAGCCGTGCTGCTGAGCGACCGCATCGTGATGATGACCAATGGCCCCGCCGCCACCATTGGCGAGGTGCTGCGCGTGCAGTTGCCGCGCTCGCGCGACCGCGTGGCCCTGGCCGAGGACCGTGCCTATGTGCAATACCGCAAGCAAGTGATCGACTTCCTCTACATGCGCCACAGCCATGTGGAGAAAGCCGCCTGATGAGCGCACTGAATGAGCGCACCGAATGAGCGCACTGAGCGCCAGGAGCCCGGAATGAAGAAGATGAAACTCGTCATGGTGGGCAACGGCATGGCCGGCGTGCGCACACTGGAAGAACTGCTGAAGATCGCGCCCGGGCTCTACGACATCACGGTCTTCGGCGCCGAGCCGCACCCCAACTACAACCGCATCCTGCTCAGCCCCGTGCTGGCCGGTGAACAGACGCTGGACGAGATCGTCCTCAACCCGCTGAGCTGGTATGCCGAGCACGGCATCACCTTGCACGCCGGCCGCAAGGTGACGCAGATCGACCGCGTCAAGCGCCTGGTGCGGGCCGACGACGGCAGCGAAGCCGCTTACGACCGGCTGCTGCTGGCCACCGGTTCGCACCCCTTCATCCTGCCGGTGCCGGGGCGCGACCTGCCGGGTGTCATCGCCTACCGCGATATCGCCGACACCCAGGCCATGATCGACGCCGCCACGCGCTACCGGCATGCCGTGGTCATCGGCGGCGGCCTGCTGGGCCTGGAAGCCGCCAACGGGCTGATGCGGCGCGGCATGCAGGTGACCGTGGTGCACATCCAGCCCTGGCTGATGGAGCGCCAGCTCGACGACGTGGCCGGCAAACTGCTGCAGAAGAGCCTGGAAGACCGGGGTCTGAAATTCCTCATCGGCGCGCAGACGCAGGCGCTGCTGGCCGGCGCGAGCGGCCGCGTCGCGGCGGTGCAGTTCAAGGACGGCACCGAGGTGCCGGCCGACCTGGTGGTGATGGCCGCCGGCATCCGCCCGAATACCGACC
This sequence comes from Burkholderiales bacterium, assembly GCA_011391855.1. GTDB lineage: Bacteria > Pseudomonadota > Gammaproteobacteria > Burkholderiales > Burkholderiaceae_C > Rubrivivax. Next base: position 2,874 of record JAABPT010000200.1, on the reverse strand, counting down.
TGGCCGAGGCCTGCGGCCTGCACTGCGCGCGCGGCGTGGTCGTCAACGACACCCTGCAGACCATCACCGACCCGCGCATCTATGCCGTGGGCGAATGCGCGGCGCACCGCGGCATCGCCTACGGCCTGGTGGCGCCGCTGTTCGAACAGGGCAAGGTCTGCGCCACTCACCTGGGCCAGTTCGGCATCGGCCGCTATACCGGCAGCCAGACCAGTACCAAGCTGAAGGTCACCGGCATCGACCTCTTCAGCGCCGGCCAGTTCATGGGCGGTGCGGGCACCGAGGAGATCGTGCTCAGCGACCCCGCCGGCGGCGTCTACAAGAAGCTGGTCATCCGGGACGACAAGCTGGTCGGCGCCGTGATGTACGGCGACACGGTCGACGGCAGCTGGTATTTCAAGCTGCTGCGCGAGGGCCGCAAGGTGGCCGACATCCGCGACCACCTGATGTTCGGCGAGTCCAATATCGGCGACGCCGGCCACCAGGGCCAGAACAAGGCGCTGGCCATGGCCGACAGCGACGAGATCTGCGGCTGCAACGGCGTCACCAAGGGGGCCATCTGCAAGGCCATCAAGGAGCGCGGCCTGTTCACGCTGGACGAGGTGCGCAAGCACACCAAGGCCAGCGCCAGCTGCGGTTCCTGCACCGGGCTGGTGGAGCAGCTGCTGATGTTCACTGCCGGCGGCGACTACAGCGCGGCGCCGAAGATGAAGGCGCTGTGCGGCTGCACCGAGCACGGCCACCAGGCCGTGCGCGACGCTGTTCGGCAGCACCACCTGCTGACCGTCGACAGCGTCTACCGCGCGCTCGACTGGCGCACGCCCAACGGCTGCGCCACCTGCCGCCCGGCCGTCAACTATTACCTCATCAGCACCTGGCCGAAGGAGGCGCAGGACGACCCGCAAAGCCGCTTCATCAACGAGCGCAGCCACGCCAATATCCAGAAGGACGGCAGCTACAGCGTGATTCCGCGCATGTGGGGCGGCGAGACCAGCGCCGATGAATTGCGGCGCATCGCCGACGTGGTGGACAAATACCAGATCCCCACCGTCAAGGTCACCGGCGGCCAGCGCCTGGACATGCTGGGCGTGAAGAAGGAAGACCTGCCCGCGGTGTGGCACGACCTGGGCATGCCCAGCGGCCACGCCTATGCCAAGGCGCTGCGCACCGTGAAGACCTGCGTCGGCAGCGAGTGGTGCCGTTTCGGCACCCAGGACAGCACGCAGATGGGCAAGGACCTGGAGCGGGCCCTGTGGCGCATGTATGCGCCGCACAAGGTGAAGCTGGCGGTCAGCGGCTGTCCGCGCAATTGCGCCGAGGCCGGCATCAAGGACGTGGGTGTGATCGGCGTCGACTCCGGCTGGGAGATCGTGATCGCCGGCAACGGCGGCATCAAGACCGAGGTGGCGCAGTTCCTGGCCAAGGTCAAGACGGCCGACGAGGTGTTGGAATACAGCGGCGCCTTCCTGCAGTTGTACCGGCTGGAGGGCTGGTACCTGGAACGCACGGTGCACTACGTGCACCGCGTCGGTCTGGACCACGTGAAGCAGCGCATCGTGGACGACGCTGCCGGCCGCCAGGCGCTGTGGGAGCAACTGCAGTTTGCGCTGGACGGCGAGCCCGATCCCTGGTTCGACTTCGAGCGGGCGCAAGTGGACCTGCGGCAGTTCCAGCCGGTGGCGCCGGCCGCGGTGGGGGCTGCGGCGGTCGTCCCGGCGTTCGCTCACGACAAGGCACTGGCATGAAGCGCTGGACCGCCATCTGCGGCATCGCCGAGATTCCCCTGCTCGGCGCCCGCCGCGTGCAGCGCGTGCACGGCTTGCCGGTGGCGCTGTTCCGCACTGCCGACGACCAAGTGCATGCCTTGCTCGACCGCTGCCCGCACCGCGGCGGCCCGCTCAGTCAGGGCATCGTCTTCGGCACGGCCGTGGCCTGCCCGCTGCACAACTGGACGATCGAATTCGCCGACGGCCAGGCGCGTGCCCCGGACCAGGGTGGCACGCCGGTCTTCGCCTGCAAGGTCGAGGGCGGCCTGGTGTTCCTGGACGCCGATGAACTGGCGACGAAGGCGCTGGACCTGGCAGCCCCGCTGGCCGGCCCCTGCCGGCACGCCGCCGCCTGAGCCCCGCATGGCCGAGACGCGCTCCACGTGCCCGTATTGCGGTGTCGGCTGCGGCGTCGTCATCGAGCACGATGGGCCACAGATCACCGGCGTGCGCGGCGACCCCGAGCACCCGGCCAATTTCGGCCGCCTGTGCACCAAGGGCTCGACGCTGCACCTGACCGCGGCGCCGCATGTCACGGCGCAGGTGCGCGCGCTGCAGCCGCTGCGCCGGGCGGCGCGCGGTGCGCCGTTCCAAGCCGTGGGTTGGGACACCGCGCTCGACGAGGTCGCCGACCGCTTTGCGGCCGTCATCGGACAGCACGGCCCCGATGCCGTGGGCCTGTACCTGTCGGGCCAGCTGCTCACCGAGGACTACTACGCCTTCAACAAGCTCGGCAAGGGCTTGATCGGCACCAACAACGTCGATACCAATTCGCGCCTGTGCATGAGCAGCACGGTGGCCGGCCACAAGGCCGCCTTCGGCAGCGACCTCGTGCCGGCCTGCTACGAAGACCTGGCGCTGGCGCAGACGGTCTTCATCACCGGCGCCAATATGGCCTGGGCGCACCCGGTGCTGTACCGGCGGCTGGAGGATGCGCGGCGTGCCAACCCGGCGCTGAAGCTGATCGTCGCCGACCCGCGGCGCACCGAAACCGCTGCCGAGGCCGACCTGCACCTGCAGTTGCTGCCCGGCACCGACGTGGTGCTGCACCATGCCCTGTTGCACGTGATGCTGTGGGAGCAGCTCACCGACACAGCCTGGGTCGCCG
>JAABPT010000199.1 GCA_011391855.1 Burkholderiales bacterium | reverse complement strand
TGCGGCTGGACATGGCCGACTGCGTGAGGTGCAGCTTCTCGGCCGCGCGCGTGACGCTGCGCAACATCACCACCCAGTAATAGGCCTCGACGAAGCGCAGGTTCATGGCCGCAGTGTCCCCGAATTTCCGGCGCGCGTGCCGGCGGCGGCGCATGCCACCGGCGTCGCGCCGCGCCCGCCGCCGCAGCGCCCAGCCGCGGCGGCGTGGATCTGGCGGCCAAAGCGGGTGCATTTCGCGGTCATGAACCGCGGCCAGCGCTTCATCATCGCGCTGGAGACTGCCCGTTGCGCCGCACCGTGCGCGCATTCGCAGGCAGCGAGGAAGCGCCATGTCCGACCTGTCTCAACCGCCCCTGTCCTTGCTGCCGCCCGACGAAGAGGCCTTCGCCTGGCCCACGCCCGACGTACCGGGCTACCCGGCCCCGGCACCTTCGCCCGTGCCGCCGGCTTGCGCCATCGAAGGGCTCAACGGTCACGCGCTCGAAGGCCGGTTGACGCAGTTCGACCCCCAGGGCGCACGGGTGCAGTTGCAGGTGGCCAATTCGCGCACCCCGCTGCCACTGCGCTTCGACCAGTTCCGCCGCCTGCGCCTGCGCCAGCCGCTGGCCGCCCTCAACGCCCCCGGCGAGGCGCCGGACCCGACCGCGGATCGGCCGGCGCTGCACTTTCGCATCCAGCTGCATGGCGCGCCGCTGTGGGAAGGCCGCACTCTGCGCCATTGCGAGCGGCCCTGGGGCCTGTTCCTGTTCGAACCGCTGGACGACAAGGGCACGCTGCGACGCTGGTTCGTGCCGCGGCATGCGTACGAAAGCGCCGAGATCGGTCTGCGCATCGGCGAAGCGCTGGTGGGGATCAACGCCGCCACGCCCGAGCAGGTGGACCAGGCGCTGGCCGAGCAGCACAGCCTGCGCTCGCGCAAGCTGGGCGAGATGCTGGTGGTGGGCCAGATCATCACCGCCGACGAACTGGCCGCGGCCATCGAGCGCCAGGCCCGCATGCCCATGGTGCGCATCGGCGAAGCGCTCACGGCCCTGGGCTACATCAACACGGCGCAACTCGAAGAGGCGCTGGTGCAGCAGCGCAGCGACCGCAGCGTGCCGCTGGGCGAGCTGCTGGTGCGCAAGGGCATGGTGTCGCGCGCCGACCTGCAGACAGCGCTGGCGCGCAAGATGGGCTACCCGCTGGTCGACGTGGCGCAGTTCGCAGCCGACATGGACGCAGTAGCGCGGCTGCCGCACGCCGTGGCCCAGCGCGTGCCGGCGCTGCCGCTGATGCTGCGCGCGGGCCGCCTGGTGGTGGCGATGGAAGACCCCACCAACCGCAACGCCGTCGACGAGATCGAATTTGCCGCCCAGTGCAAGGCGGTGCCGGTGCTGGCCCGCGCCGGCGTGCTGGCCGGCGCCATTGCGCGGGCCTACGAGAAGATCGGCGTGGCCGCCCATTCGCTGCGCGGCATGGCAGAAGCCAACGGCGGCATCGACTACGAACCCGGCGACGCCAGCAAGCTGCTGGCCAGCATGGAACAGGGCGAAACGCGCCAGGAGGTCGAGGAGGACGCCTCCATCGAGCAGAGCGACAACTCGCTGGTGCGGCTCATCAATTCGATGATCCTGGAGGCCCACAACCAGGGCGTGTCCGACATCCACATCGAATGCCCGGCCGGCCGCGAGAAGGTGCGCATCCGCTTCCGCAAGGACGGCCAGATGCGGCCCTACCTGGAGCTGCCGCACACCTACCGCAGTGCCTTGATCGCACGGCTGAAGATCATGTGCGACCTGGACATCAGCGAACGCCGCAAGCCGCAGGACGGCAAGATCAATTTCTCGAAATTCGTGCAAGGTGTGCGGCTGGAACTGCGCGTGGCCACCATCCCCACGCTGGGCAACCTGGAAGACGCGGTGCTGCGGCTGCTGACGTCGAGCAAACCGATCCCGCTGGACAACCTGGGGCTGAGCCCGGCCAATATCGAGCGCTTCAAGACCGCCATCCAGCGCCCCTACGGCATGCTGCTGTGCGTGGGCCCCACGGGTTCGGGCAAGACGACCACGCTGCACTCGGCCATGAGCCACATCAACACGCCCGAGCGCAAGATCTGGACCGCCGAGGACCCGATCGAGATCACGCAGGCCGGGCTGCGCCAGGTGCAGGTGAACCCGCGCATCGACTGGACCTTCGCGCGCGCGCTGCGCGCCTTCCTGCGTGCCGACCCCGACGTCATCATGGTCGGCGAGATCCGCGACAAGGAAACGGCGCAGGTCTCGGTGGAGGCCTCGCTCACCGGCCACCTGGTGCTGTCCACGCTGCACACGAACAGCGCGCCCGAGACCGTGACCCGGCTCATCGACATGGGCATGGACCCGTTCAACTTTGCCGACGCGCTGCTGGGCGTGCTGGCGCAGCGCCTGGTGCGCCGGCTGTGCACGCACTGCCGCGTGGTGCGCGAGGCCAGCGCCGAGGAAGAGGCGGAGCTGCTCGGCGACTACATGTTCGCGATGAACGGCCTGGAACAGAAGCCCGCCGGCGAAGACGTGCTGGCCGGCTGGCGGCAGCGCTTCGGCCAGAACGGCAAGCTGGCGCTGTACCGGCCCGTGGGCTGCGAGAAGTGCGACAAGACGGGTTACCGCGGCCGCGCCGGCATTCACGAGCTGATGATGGTGTCGCGCTCGCTGCGGCACCTCATCCAGACCGGCGGCCGCGCCGACGACCTGCTGCGCCACGGCCTGGCCGACGGCATGCGCACGCTGCGCCAGGACGGCATCGAAAAGGTGCTGGCCGGCGTGACCACGATCGAGGAAGTGCGCGCCAATTCCTGAGCCTTGCGCTGGGGCTCCCCACCCCGCGCCGGGCGTGACCCGGCTTTGCCGCACCGCAATGGGGCCCGGGCACTGCGAGGGTGCACCCGATCAGGGTTATGCCTGTGTCTGCATAGGCAGCGGCTGACCAAAATCCCAGGGTGGCTTTGTTGCGGGGGCGTTCGCCCGCTCCTGCGCAGGTCCTGCCCTTGAACCCCCTGGAGACACCCCGTCATGCAGAAGAGCCTTCACATCAACGCCGAGAAGTGCACCGGGTGCCTTCAGTGCGAGATGGCCTGTTCGTACGAGAACTACGGCGTCTTTGCGCCAGCCAAGTCGCGCATCAAGGTGTTCGACTTTCACGAGACCGGGCGCAAGGTGCCCTACACCTGCACCCAGTGCGACGAAGCCTGGTGCCTGCACGCCTGCCCGGTGGAGGCCATCACGCTGGACAAGCTCACCGGCGCCAAGGTGGTGAACGACAGCACCTGCGTGGGCTGCAAGGTCTGCACCATCGCCTGCCCCTTCGGCACCATCAACTACGTGCAGGAAACCGGCAAGGTGCAGAAGTGCGACCTGTGCGGCGGTGAACCGGCTTGTGCCGAGGCCTGCCCCACCGGCGCCATCACCTATATCGACGCCAACTGGACCGGGTTGGACAAGATGCACGCCTGGGCCGCCAAGCTCGGCAACCAACCCGCAGCCTGAGAGGAGAAACGAATATGTCTTGGGCAGGAAAAATTCTTCGCGTCGACCTCACGGCCGGCACCGTCAAGGCCGAACCATTGAACATGGACCTGGCGCGCACTTATATCGGTTCGCGCGGCCTGGCCACCAAATACCTGGTGGATGAAATGGATGCCAAGGTCGACCCGCTGTCGGCCGACAACAAGATCATCTGGGCCACCGGCCCACTGACCGGCACCATGGCCAGCACCGGCGGGCGCTACACCGTGGTCACCAAGGGCCCGCTCACGGGCGCCATCGCCTGCAGCAATTCGGGCGGCTACTGGGGCGCCGAGCTGAAGATGGCCGGCTGGGACATGGTCATCTTCGAGGGCAAGTCGGCCAAGCCGGTGTACCTGTATATCAACGACGACGTGGCCGAACTGCGTGACGCCGGGCATCTGTGGGGCACCACCGTCTGGCACACCGAGGAGCAGTTGAAGAAGGACCACCAGGACCCGCTGCTGCGCATCAGCAGCATCGGCGCCGCCGGAGAAAACCAGGTGCTGTTCGCGGCCGTCGTGAACGACCTGCACCGCGCCGCCGGCCGCTCGGGCGTGGGCGCGGTGATGGGCAGCAAGAATCTGAAGGCCATTGCCGTGCGCGGCACCAAGGGCGTGGGCAACATCGCCGACCCGAAGGCCTTCATGAAGGTGACGACCGAGAAGAAGAAGATCCTGGCCGACAACGCGCTCACCGGCCAGGGGCTGCCAGCCTACGGCACGCAGGTGCTGATGAACATCATCAACGAGGTCGGCGCGCTGCCCACCCGCAACCACCGCGACGTGCAGTTCGAGGGTGCCAAGGACATCTCGGCCGAGGCCATGGCCACGCCGCGCGCCACCGACGGCAAGAAGCCGCTGGTCACCAACCAGGCCTGCTTCGGCTGCAC
>JAABPT010000198.1 GCA_011391855.1 Burkholderiales bacterium | reverse complement strand
GCCTTCAAGGGCGGCGCCATCACCGGCATGCTGGTGGTGGGCCTGGGCCTGCTCGGCGTGGGCATCTTCTTCCTCGTGCTCACGGGCGGCACGGCCGTCGACAGCGCCACGCTCAAGCCGCTGCTGGGCTTTGCCTTCGGCTCCAGCCTGATCTCGATCTTCGCGCGGCTGGGCGGCGGCATCTTCACCAAGGGCGCCGACGTCGGCGCCGACCTGGTGGGCAAGGTCGAGGCCGGCATTCCGGAAGACGACCCGCGCAACCCGGCGGTGATCGCCGACAACGTGGGCGACAACGTCGGCGACTGCGCCGGCATGGCCGCCGACCTGTTCGAGACCTACGCCGTGACGCTGATCGCGACCATGGCGCTGGGCGGGCTGATGGTCAGCGGCGCCACCGTCAACGCGGTGGTCTACCCGCTGCTGCTGGGCGGCGTGTCGATCATCGCTTCCATCATCGGCTGCTTCTTCGTCAAGGCCAGCCCGGGCATGAAGAACGTGATGCCGGCGCTGTACAAGGGCCTGGCGGTGGCCGGCGTGCTGTCGCTGATCGCCTTCTACGGCGTCACGGTGATGATGTTCCCCGAGCCGCTGACCCTGGTGGGCGGCGGCACGGTCTCGGCCATGAACCTGTGGCTGGCCTGCGCCGTGGGCCTGGTGCTCACCGCCGCCATGGTCTGGATCACCGAGTTCTACACCGGCACCCAGTACAAGCCGGTGCAGCACATCGCCGAGGCCTCGACCACCGGCCACGGCACCAACATCATCGCCGGCCTCGGCGTTTCGATGCGCTCCACCGCGTGGCCGGTGCTGTTCGTCTGTGCCGCCATCCTGGTGGCCTACAACCTGGCCGGCCTGTACGGCATCGCGGTGGCCGCCACGTCCATGCTCAGCATGGCCGGCATCGTCGTTGCGCTGGACGCCTACGGCCCCATCACCGACAACGCCGGCGGCATTGCCGAGATGGCCGAGTTGCCCAAGAGCGTGCGCGACGTCACCGACCCGCTGGATGCCGTGGGCAACACCACCAAGGCGGTGACCAAGGGCTACGCCATCGGCTCGGCCGGCTTGGCGGCACTGGTGCTGTTCGCCGACTACACGCACTCGCTCGAAGGCCGCGGCATGAGCGTGTCCTTCGACCTGAGCGACCCCAAGGTCATCGTCGGTCTGTTCATCGGCGGCCTCATCCCCTACCTCTTCGGCGCCATGGCGATGGAAGCGGTGGGCCGCGCCGCCGGCGCGGTGGTGGTCGAGGTGCGGCGCCAGTTCAAGGAGATCAAGGGCATCATGGAAGGCACCGCCAAGCCCGAATACGGCACTGCGGTGGACATGCTGACCAAGGCGGCCATCAAGGAAATGATGATCCCGTCGCTGCTGCCGGTGATCGTGCCGGTGGTCGTGGGCCTGCTGCTTGGGCCGGCCGCCCTGGGCGGTCTGCTGATGGGCACCATCGTCACCGGTCTCTTCGTCGCCATCAGCATGTGCACGGGCGGCGGCGCCTGGGACAACGCCAAGAAATACATCGAGGACGGCCACCACGGCGGCAAGGGCAGCGAGGCGCACAAGGCCGCCGTCACTGGCGACACCGTGGGCGACCCCTACAAGGACACCGCCGGCCCGGCCGTCAACCCGCTGATCAAGATCATCAATATCGTGGCGCTGCTGATCGTGCCGCTGCTGCCGATGCCGGCCGACAGCGGCAAGCCGGCGGCGCACGCCATGGCCCCCGCGGCAACGGCTGCGCCGGCCCCGATGGCCGCTGCCGATGGTGCGTCTTTCACGGTTGAAAACGGCGTGGTCAAGTTCTTCTTCGCCAGTGGCAAAGCCGAAATCGCCAGTGGCGCGGCGGCGGCGCTGGCCGATGTGGCCAAGGGCGTGGTCGACGGCAAGATGGCCGTCGTCAGCGGCTACACCGACGCCAGCGGCGACCCGGCCATGAACGAGGAACTGGCCAAGCAGCGCGCCTTCGCCGTGCGCGACGCACTGAAGGCCGCGGGCGTGGCCGAGGACAAGATCGAGCTGAAGAAGCCCGAACAGCTCACCGGCAGCGGCGAAGCGGCGCAGGCCCGGCGCGTGGAAGTGGCGCTGCAGTAAGCGCGGCGCGGAGCAGCTGCATCGACGGCGGGCCGGAGCGACTCGGGCCCGTTTTCATTGGTGGGCCGGACATTCGCGGCGCGCAGGAATGTCCGCATCGCGCCACCACTTGCTGCTGCGCAGTGTGCGCGGCAAATCAAAACGGGCCAGCCCCTTGTGAGAACTGACCCGTTGATTTCTTTGGTCGGGGCGGCGGGATTCGAACTCGCGACCCCTTGCACCCCATGCAAGTGCGCTACCAGGCTGCGCTACGCCCCGACGAAGCCTTGCAGTATACCTTGCGCGCTGCCGCCTTCGGCGTCAGGTGATGAGCAAGTCGCGGATCGACATCAGCTCCGCGCGCAGCGGCCCGGGCGCCAGCGCCGGCTGGGCAAAGACCTGATCCGCGGCGACGAGAGACGCCCGGGCGCCGGCATCGACTTCTGGCGCAACGTCTGCAGCGCTGGCATCGCTCGCCGCACTCGCGTGGACCAACTGCATCGCCTCGACCCCGGCCGCACGCGCCGCAGCCACGGCGTCCGACAAGCGATTGCGCGCGCCGCTGATCGTGAAGCCCTGGTCGTACAGCAACTCGCGGATGCGCCGGATCAGCAGCACCTCGTGATGCTGGTAATAGCGCCGGTTGCCGCGGCGCTTCATGGGCTTGAGCTGCGTGAATTCCTGCTCCCAGTAGCGCAGCACATACGGCTTGACCCCGCACAGCTCGCTCACCTCACCGATGGTGAAGTAGCGCTTGGCAGGAATGGCGGGGAGCGTTTTCTCCATTGAAATCAATGGGATCGGAGCAGGAATCTAGACTCTACTCGAACTCCTCCGCCGGCGGTGTGTCGCCTTGCACGATCGCTTTCAACTTGTGACTGGCGTGAAAGGTGACGACATTGCGCGCCTTGATGGGAATGGCCTCGCCGGTGCGCGGATTGCGCCCGGGGCGCGGCGCCTTGCGTCGGATATTGAAGTTGCCGAAGCCCGAGAGCTTGACGTCGCGGCCTTCCACCAGACTGCCGTGCACGATCTCGAAGAAGGCCTCCACCATGTCCTTGGACTCGCGCTTGTTCAGGCCCAGGCGGTCAAACAGCAGTTCGGCCAGCTCGGCCTTGGTCAGCGTGGGGGCCTCCAGCGTGGGCAGGATGACGCTTTCCTGGGGTTCGGTCATGGCAAGGTCCTCTCTTTCAGGCGCGCAACCGGGCGCCGAAGGCCTGCTTTGCACGCGCCACTGCAGCGGTGACGGCGGCTTCGATGCGATCGTCGGTGAGCGTGGCCTCGGCGTCCAGCAGTTCCAGCCGCACCGCCAAGCTGCGTTCGCCGGCGTTGAGGCCGGGCACGGGCGTGACAGGCTTGTAGATGTCGAACAGCGTGGCGTTGCGGATCAGGCCGGCCGGGTCGTCGCGCAGTTGCGCCATCAACGCGCCGTGGCCGATCTCGTCGCGCAGCACCAGCGCCACGTCGCGGAAGGCCGGTTGCTGGCGCGGCACGGGGGTGAAGACCGGCACAGAGCCGTCGAGCACCGCGTCCAGGTCCAGCTCGAACAACACCGGCGCCTGCGGCAGCTCGTAGGCCAGTCGCCATTGCGGGTGCAGCTCGCCCACGAAGCCGATGGCGCGGCCGTCGAGTTCGACGCGGGCACAGCGCCCGGGGTGCAGCGCCGGGTGCGTGTCGGCCACGAAAGCCGGGCGGCGTGGCGCCAGCAGCGCTTCGACGTCGCCCTTGGCATCGAAGAAGTCCACCGCCTGCTCTTTGCGGCCCCACTGCAGCCGGTCGGCGGCGCCGCCGGCCAGTCCGGCCACGCGCATGGGTTGGTGCAGGCCGGCCACCGTGAGCGGGCCGTCGGCCACGGCGGCGTCGCGCTTGAAGACGCGGCCGATCTCGAACACGCGCACGCGGCTGGCTTTGCGCGCCAGGTTCGTGCGCAGCACCTGCACCAGGCTGCCGACGAGGCTGGAACGCATCACCGCCAGCGGCGCGGCAATGGGGTTGAGCACCTTGATCGGATCAGGGTTGCCGGCCAGTTCGTGCTCCCAGCGTGCCTCGACGAAGCTGAAGCTGATCGTCTCCTGGTAGTCCAATGCGGCCAGAGCGCGGCGCACGGCGTGCGCGCTGCGGCGCGACTCGGGCGGCACGCGCGCGGTCACCGGTGCCAGCGGCGGCGTCAGCGGCAGCTGGTCGTAGCCGATGACGCGGATCAGTTCCTCGATCAGGTCTTCCTCGATCTTCAGGTCGAAGCGCCAGCTCGGCGGCCGCACGGTCAGGCGGCCGGGCTCCTGCGTGAATTGCAGGCCCAGGCGCTGGAAGACTTCGGCACACTGCTGTTGCGTCAGCGGCA
>JAABPT010000197.1 GCA_011391855.1 Burkholderiales bacterium | reverse complement strand
GAACGCAACACCTTCGTCGCCGCTGACGCCATCGTCGGGCCCGAGATCGAGCCAGAGCCAGGGTCCACGAACCCCTTCCGTGTCGGCGCCAATCGACTCGCCGAGCGGCGCGACTTCAAGCTCAGGATCGTTGCCGATGACGCCCCGGTGGCACCGAACAAGCGTGCACCGAACACGGTCTATGCAGGCAAAGGCGGCGGCCAGATCGAGGGTGTGATCCGCATCTACCTGTCGGACCAGGGCCGCGACGGCGCCGGATGGGGGCCGGCGGATGCGTCGTATGGAAGCCGCGGATTCCCGACGTACTCGGCGATGCTTGCCGATGGGACGAAGCTCTCGACAGCGGATGTCGTCAAACAGATGGCGCGGCCCATGACCGGCGCCACGAAGCAGCCGCTGACGGCCGAGCAGTGGGAGGAGATCGTGAACGCGAAGACCAACGATCCGACGCTCGACCCGGCGACCGCGCCCGCGCGCAAGGATACCAAGTGGGAGAAGTTCTGGACGCTGCAGTATTCACTGCTCGGGGCGTTCAAGTCGCCCGAGGAGCGCGCCAAGATTCCGTTCGCGGGCGCGATGGAGGGCGGCGGCGATCCCTCGACCCAATACCTCGTCACCTACCTTTCGCGCAAGTTCGGCCCGGTGTACGTGATGCGCGGCAAGATGCCGACCTTCCCGAATACCTACGCCGGAGCGGGCGGCAAGGGCCTGGAGGTGATGCCCGATGCGCAGACCCAGTATTGGTCGCTCGTCAGTTGCGAGGCCGCGCCGTCCGGACAGATCGTCGACGGCCTGACCGACATGCAGGTTCCGCTGGATGCCGACCGCAACTACACGATCGTGGTCAGCCGCAAGGAAGACCGCCCGAGTAACGCGACGCTGGCGAACGGCGTCGCGTGGATGGAGTGGAGCCCGCGTGGCGAGGGGATCGACGGGCCGAAGAACCGGCCGGACTTCGGCATGTTGATGCTGCGCATCATGGCGAACAACCCAAGCTGGACGCAGAGCCCCGCCAAGGTTACCCAGCCCGGCATGGAAGAGGCCGTCATGGGCCCGTATCTGCCCAAGGGCGAGTACACGACCAAGGCGGCGTTCGAGGCGAGCGGGCTGAAGAAGTAGTGGCTGGCAGAGCACGGTGCTAAGCAAAGAGTAAGGGAACATTCAAATGACCAAATCCGGAATCTTCAAGCTCGTGGGGCTGGTTGCACTTGTCCTGTTGGCCGTTGCGGCCTACCGGCTGCTGGGCACGGCGGTCGAGCCGAAAATCGAGCACCGCATCGGCCAGATCGGGCTCACGCCGAACGAAATCGCGGCGAACGGGCCACTGCCTGGCGATGTAAGCCAGTACGCGAAAGAACTGGCCTGCGCGCAGAATTTGCAGACACCAGGCTATTACCCATCGATCAACGGCGCGGAACTCGCCGATGCGCAGCGCAGCGGGATGTTCCCCTGCGCCACGTTCAGCGGCAGCTTCGACGGACCGAACCAGGTTTTCGCGTGGCGCAGCGCCGTGGAATACGACACAACGTCGTACATCAACAACCGCCGCCCCGGCGAGCTTTTCATTTCGGGGGGTCAGGCGCCACCCCCCAAGGGCACGATGCCGGCGGGGCCCTTCATCGCCAAGGCCGACGCGACCACGGGCCGCGAGATCTGGCGCACCTACCTCGACAACGGCAATGTGTCGGGCGCGTGGATTGCCAATACCAACCTCAACATCCTGCCCGACGGCCGGGTCGTCACCGCGTGGCAGAACAAGGTCGCCTTGCTCGCCGGCGACACCGGCCTGATCCTGAAGCAGGTCACGCTGCCCACCGGCCAGACGCCCGCCATCGACGCGAGCTACAAGCACCTGACGATCGCGCCCGACGGCACGCTGATCCTGAAGGACCAGACGCGGCCGAGCGGCTGCAAGCTTCAGGGCACGATGGCCATCATCCAGTGCAACGAGCCGGGCATGAAGCAGGGCAATTCGAACCTGGTCGCCGTGCATCCCGACACGCTCGAAATTCTGGACAGCCTCGCGCTGCCCGAGCCGGCGACGGTGCCGCACGTCATCACCATGTTCGATGGCAGGATCGCGATCTACATCGGCGTGAACAGCGGCGCGCTGCGCTACTTCTGGGACCCGCAGGCGAAGAAGCTGTCGCAGGACACGAGCTGGGTGGTCAAGCCCATGAAGGAGGGCCAGACCACCTCCGATGCGCCGAGCATCCTCGGCGACTGGATCGTGCTGCAGACGAACGGCATTGGCAGCGAGACGGTGGCATCGAGCATCGTGGCGGCGCACCAGAAGGATTCGACGCGTACGAAGGTGATCTTCCCGTTCGGCGAACTGAAGAAGGGCGAGTGGAGTTGGGCGCCGCCCAAGCCGCAGACCGATCCCGAGAACAGCATGATCTACTCGGCGGACATGGGCGTGGGCAAGGTCGCCGGCATCAAGATCGACCAGGCCACCGGAGACATGAAGACGGTGTGGGTCGTCGACGACACCACCAACGCCTTCCAGCCGCTGATCGGCCCCAAGGACAAGCGCGTGATGCTGCTGTCGAACGCCAAGAAGAACGTCGAGAAGGAGCCGATCAAGCTCGCGCTGTTCACCGCCAACTACAAGGAACAGGTGACCTGGCGCGACGCGGCGACCGGCCGCATCATCGCGCAATCGGACCTCTTCGAGCCGATGTCGATCGGCGCGCTGATCACGCCGGGCTTCGGTGGGCGAATCTACTTCCCGACTGGCAAGGGGTTCATGGTGCTGCAGGTAATGCCGGCAGCCCAAAGACCATGAAGATCCTCTCTTCGCTTGGCAACGCGATCACCGATCTTTGCATAGGTGCCGCTGCGATGTTTTCGGCGTCTGCCTCACCCCGGACAAGACCGGCGCCGCTTTCATCACGCAGTTCAACTTCGGCAACACTGACGACAGCGCTAGTGGGCCGTTGAGCAACTTCAAGCCCTAGCGCCTTCTTTTGTACAACACGCTTCGAGAGGATTCAGCCATGAGACAGCGCATCAACACACGGTTCGCGAACTGCCTGCTTGCCATCGGCCTTTCCGGGCTTGCGCCCGTCGCGGCCCAGGCGCAAGCCGCGAACGACAAGTGGCAATGGGAACTTGGCGTCTACGGCTGGTTCCCGGCGATCGGGGCCACCACGTCGTTCCCGAGCGGCGCCAGCGCGAGCATTGATGTCAGCGCGCGCGACGTGATCGACTCGCTGAAGATGGCCTTCATGGGCCAGATCGAAGCCCGCAAAGGCCAGTGGGGCGTCTGGAGCGACCTGGTCTATGCCGACCTCGGCGGCTCGAAGGACGGTTCGCGCGACTTCACCGTGGGCGGCCACCCCGTCGGCGCGTCCGCCAACCTCGGCCTGGACATGAAGTCGACGGTATGGTCGCTGGCTGGTATCTACAACCTGACCTCGACGGCCGAGAACACGACTGACCTGCTGTTCGGCACCCGCATGCTGAATATGAAGCAGACGCTGAACTGGTCGCTGGCCAGCAGCATCCCCGAGTTACCGACACGCAGCGGCGAGGCCAGTGTCGACGGCACCAACTGGGACGCCATCGTCGGCCTCAAGGGCCGCTACTATCTGGGCGCCGAGCGCAAATGGTTCCTGCCGTACTACGTCGATGCCGGCAGCGGCGAGTCCAGTCTCACCTGGCAGATCAACGCCGGCGTGGGCTACAAGTTCGACTGGGGTTCGGTGTTCGCCACCTGGCGCTACCTCGACTACGAGTTCAAGTCGGACAATGCACTGCAGAGCATGAGCATGAACGGCGCCGTCATCGGCGCGGCGTTCCAGTTCTGACGGGATGGCAAAGCCCCCCTCGTTTCCTAAACCCGTTTCAACCTGAGGACTCACCCTGATCAAGCTGATCTCCATCACCACCGTCGCTCTTGCCGCCGGCCTTGCCATCGCGCAGCAGTTCCCAATGCTCGACAACGTCGCCAAAAAGGTAGTGCAGAAGTACCAGGGGCATGAGTTGTGAGCAGATCTGGTCGCAGAAAGCGCAGCCCAAGTCGGCCGAGGAGAAGCGCGTCAACAGAACGTCGGCTTTCACAAGCCGCGACAGTCAGTTTAGGGTCGGAAGTTGGAATTCATTGGTCAGGCAAGCGGTCATTGCCCCCGTCAGCGGCTGAACGACAGGTGATCGGCGCATAGCTGCCCGAGTTTTTTCTCCGGCTCAACGGCAGAAGTGGCCGACGACTTGTCAGTGATCAGTTGTCACGAACTGCCGCTCCACTCAGTCACCGGCCATAGGTGCCCTGACACCGCGTACGGCAGCAGAGGGTCGTCTGCACTCAGTGGCGAAGGGCTGCTTCCGGGAAGCGAAACTCCAACGGCGGCTTTACGGTGATGAACTCGGAGAGGGGAAGTTTGCGTCCCGACACTCAGCCGCCTGATGAC
>JAABPT010000196.1 GCA_011391855.1 Burkholderiales bacterium | reverse complement strand
TTGTCCAGGGTGGCAGTGGCGTGGCTCATGTCTCGGGGTCCTTAAAGGTTCATAAGAGATGAATATATTAACGCATAAAATTCACCCAACATGAATATTCAAAAACAGCAGAAGACCATCGGTCATCGGGAGGATGCGGCGTGCGCCTGACGAACTGGACCGACTACAGCCTGCGCGTGCTGATGTACTGTGCCGCCTGCGCGCAGCGCGAACAGCCCGCCACGATCAGTGAAATCGCCGAGGCGCATGGCATCTCCCGCAGCCACCTCACCAAGATCGTGATGACGCTGGCCGGCATGGGCCTGCTGGAAACCACCCGTGGACGGGGCGGTGGCCTGCGCCTGCTCAAGCCCGCACAAGACATCGTGCTGGGCGCTGTGGTGCGCCAGACCGAAACCGACTTCACCCTGGTCGAGTGCTTCGATGCCAACCACAACAGCTGCCGCCTCGACGGCCATTGCCGACTCAAGGGGGCGCTGCAGCAGGCCATGGAGGCCTACCTGACCGTGCTCGACGGCGTGACCCTGGCCGACCTGGTCGCGCCGATACCAGGCGCCGGTGGCACGAAAGTGGGCACCCGCATCCGGCTGGTGCCGGGCCTGCCCAGCCCGAGGGCTTGAACTCAGCGTGGCACGACGAAGGTCGTGCGCACGCTGAGCGGCTGCAGACCGCCGCCGTCCGCTGGCAGCACCTCGATCACCACCGGCAGGGTCTGGCCGCTGTGCTGCTGGGCCCAGCCGAGCGGCAGCACCAGACGCACCGGCATGCTGGCGGTGCTGGTGGCGCCCACCGACAGCCCGGCGGCCGTGTCCAGACGCAAGCCCTCCAGCCCCGAGACACGGACGACGTAGCCCTGGGCTTGCTCCAGGCTGTTGGTGATCTGCAGCCGGTAGGTGTTCTCCACGTCGCCGTTGCCGGCCAGGCGCGCCAGCGCGCCACGGTCGCGGCTGACGGCCACACCGAAGTCGCTGCGGTGGCTCACGCTCCAGACGAAGGCACTGCCCAGCACCAGCAGCAGCGCGGCGTAGATCAGAACCCGGGGCCGCCAGATCCGCCGCAGCATGCGCGCAGGCGACCAGCCCTGCTCGATGCCGTTGCCCGACGAATAGCGGATCAGGCCGGGCGCGTAGCCCATCTTGTCCATCACCTCGTCGCAGACGTCGATGCAGGCCGCGCAGGCGATGCACTCGTTTTGCAGGCCGTTGCGGATGTCGATTCCGGTTGGGCAGACCTGAACGCAGAGCGTGCAGTCGATGCAGTCGCCCAGGCCCAGCGCCTTCGGGTCGGCCTTGCGCGAGCGCGCTCCGCGGCTCTCGCCCCGCTTCGTGTCGTAAGCGATGACCATCGAGTCCATGTCGATCAGCGCACTCTGAAAACGCGCGTAGGGGCACATGTACTTGCAAACCTGCTCGCGCAGGAAGCCGGCGTTGCCATAGGTGGCGAAGCTGTAGAAAAAGATCCAGAACGTGGCCCAGGGCGAGAGGGTCAGCGTCGCGATCTGGGCAGCCAGGCTGTGGATGGGGATGAAGTAGCCGACGAAGCTGAAGCCGGTGAACAGCGCCATCGCCGCCCAGGCCAGCTGCGTCCCCGTCTTGCGCAGCAGTTTCTCCAGCCCCCAGGTCTGGGCGTCGAGCCGCATGCGCGCGCTGCGGTCACCCTCAATGCGGCGCTCGATCCAGAGAAAGATTTCGGTGTAGACGGTCTGCGGGCAGGCGTAGCCACACCAGACACGACCGGCGATGGCCGTGAAGAAGAACAGCGCCAGCGCCGACAGCACCAGCAGGGCGGCGAGGTAGATGAAGTCCTGCGGCTGCAACACCAGCCCGAATACATAGAAGTGCCGCTCCTCCAGATCGAACAGCACAGCCTGCCGCTGATTCCAGCGCAGCCACGGCAGGCCGTAGAACACGAACTGGGTGAGCCAGACCATGAACCATCGCCAGCGTGCAAAACGCCCGCTGACAGAGCGCGGGTAGATCTTTTGCTGCTGGTCCAGCAGCGGCAAAGCCTCCGGTGGGATGGCTGGTACGCGGGGTGTCGTCATGGGTCAGGGTCGGGCTGTGGCGGGACCGCTGGATGCCGCAGGCGCAGCAGCGCCCGCGCGGGCAGCCGGCTCTGCCGGCCGTGGATCGAGGTGGTCGGCCTTGTCCCGGACGTCGGCCCAGTGATCGGCATCTGCCAGGGCCGGCTGACGGCGCGTGATCAGCGGCCAGTGCAGGCTGCGCTCGGCATTGATTGGGATAAACCGGCGCTGCGTGGCCGGCACATCTTCTTCGTGAAAGATGGCCTCCACCGGGCATTCGGGAATGCACACAGCGCAGTCGATGCAGTCGTCCGGGGCGATCACCAGCATGTTGCGTCCGGCGCGAAAGGCGTCCGTCGGGCAGACATCGACGCAGTCGGTGTACTTGCAGCGTATGCAGGCTTCCGTAACGACGTGGGTCATGGCATTCACCCTGGATCAACAAAACATGCATGATAAATGAATGTATAAATGCCGTCCGGATGAAGACGATGCCCTTGTCCTTGTCGGGGTCACCGCAGGGCCACCGCCCCCGTCGGTTCCAGAGCCAGCGCAAAGCCGCTAACCTATGCCCATGTCGTCCACCGCACCGCTGTCCACAAAGCTGATCCGTATCGGCGCAAGCCTGCTGATCGTGGCGCTGGCGTCGATCGGCCTCACGCTGTGGGTGACCTGGCAGCTCGAGGGCGGGGCGGCTGCAGTCAACGAAGCTGGTCGCATGCGCATGCAGACCTGGCGGCTGAGCAGTGCGGTACAGGCCGATTTGCCGGCACGTGACATCGAGACGCTGGTGGGCCAGTTCGACGGCAGCCTGCGCCTGTTGCGCGAGGGCGACGCCAGCCGGCCGCTGTTCGTGCCCTGGGACCCGGAGGTGTCACGACAATTCACGGCGGTCGAAGCGCTGTGGCAGAAGCAGCGCACGCTGTGGCTGGAAGCGGGGCTGTCCGAGGGGCTGCAGTCCCAGCAGTCGGCCGGTGAGTTCGTCGAGGCCATTGATGGCTTCGTGCTCGCGATCGAGCACCAGCTCTCCGGCCTGACCGCGCTGCTCAACCTGTTCCAGTTCGTCATGATGGCGCTGGCGGTGCTGGGGTCTGTGGTCATGGTCTACACCGGCTACATGTATGTGATCAATCCGCTGGACTACCTGCGCCAGAGCCTGCGCAAGCTGGAGTCTGGCGATTTTTCCGTGCGGGTGGAGGTGGACACCCAGGACGAATTCGGCCAGGTGGCTGCCGGCTTCAACCGCATGGCGAGCACCCTGCAGTCGCTCTACGGCGGACTGGAGGCGCAGGTGGAGGCCAAGACACGGCGTATCGAAGCCCAGCGCGCCCGGCTGGAGTCGCTCTACGAAGTGAGCGCCTTTCTCTCGCGGGCCAACACCATCGAGGAACTCTCCCGGGGTTTTGCGCAGCGCGTGCGCGGCGTCATGAAGGCCGACGCGGTGGCGGTGCGCTGGTCCGACGAAGCCCACCAGCGCTACCTGATGCTGGCCTCCGACTGCTTCCCGCAGGAGATGCAGGACGAGGAGCGCAGCCTGATTGCGGGCGCCTGTGCCTGTGGCAACCTCAAGCCCGATGCCCGCACGCGCGTGATTCCCATTCAGAGCCACGACGCTGCACCCATGCGGCATTGCGCGCGCGCGGGTTATGAGAACCTGGTGAGCGTGCCGGTGCGGCTGCAGCAGCGTCTCATCGGCGAGATCGACCTGTTTTTCCGCAGTGAGGTGCACCTCAACGCCGACGAGACCGAACTGCTCGATGCACTGGCCAGCCACCTGGCCAGTGCGCTGGAGGGTCTGCGGGCCGCCGCCTTGGAGCGTGAGGCGGCGGTGGGCGAGGAGCGCGCGCTGCTGGCGCGCGAACTGCACGATTCCATTGCCCAGTCACTGGCTTTCCTGAAGATCCAGGTGCAGCTGCTGCGTGCCGCGGTGCAAAAGGCACAGCCCGAAAGGGTGCAGTCCACGCTGGACGAGCTCGACGCAGGCCTGCGCGAGAGCATCAACGACGTGCGCGAGTTGCTGGTGCACTTCCGCACCCGCACCAACACCGACGACATCGAGACCGCCCTGAAGGAAACCCTGCAGAAATTCCAGCACCAGACCGGCCTGCCCACGCGGCTGCAGCTCGAGGGCGAGGGCCTGCCACTGCCGGCCGACGTGCAGGTGCAGGTGCTGCATGTGCTGCAGGAGGCACTGTCGAACGTGCGCAAACACGCCAGCGCGACGCACGTCAGCCTCGACGTGCACCGGGGTGCCCGGTGGCGCTTCACGGTGCGCGACAATGGGGCCGGCTTCGACGTCCGGCAGCAGCGCAGCGAAACCCATGTGGGCATGAAAATCATGCGCGAACGCGCCGAGCGTATCGGTGCTGCCGTCCAGATCGAGTCTCAACCCG
>JAABPT010000195.1 GCA_011391855.1 Burkholderiales bacterium | reverse complement strand
AGGCGCGCCAAAAGGCGCCTGCAATCCCCCCGGGGCCCCGCCAAGGCGGGGCTTCGCCGTTTTCGGTGTCGCAAGCGGCCGCCGCTACCGCGCCACCAGCGCGCGCCACTGCCACAGCGCAAAGGCCGCCAACATCAGCGCCGAGATGCGCGCCACCCGCCGCTGCCAGGCGGCGTCGAAACGCTCGCGCGTCGCACCCACCGCCCCACACAGCAGCAGCCACCACAAGGCCGACCCGGCCAGCACGCCAGCCACCATCGAGGCCGGCGACACCGGTGCCCCGGCACCGGCCAGGGCGCCGAAGATGGCGGTGAACGACAGAGACCGGCCGGCACGCCGTGGCGCAGCGTGCGCTGGATCACGAGCACGCCGATCGGACCCACCGGCGCGGCGATCGCCAGGCCCACCCATACCGACTGAAAGAACAGCGTGGCCGTCATGCCGCGCAGGATAGGGCCAGCGCGTGCGAGCCCCCAGCCACCGTGCCGGCCGGCGGCGGACCCGTGCGGTTTGGGGGCGGCCGGGTGAGCGAGTGTCCGGGTGTCCGGGTGTCCGGGTGTCCAATAGCGGCTGAGTCGTTCGCCATCACCCAGACCACCATGCCCTCCACGCTCCCCGACCCCGAAGCCCTTGCCTCGGCCCTGCAGCGCCACCGCGTGCTCGGCCAGCTCGACGCCGCCGCGCGCGACGCGCTGCTGGCGAAACTGCAACCCAGGCGCTTCGCCGCGCACGAGATCGTGGCCCAGTCCGACGCGCTGGCGCAGCGGCTGGGCCTGCTGGCCCGCGGCAGCCTCGTTTTCCAGAACGAGGCCGGCGAGGCCACGCTGTGCGTGAAGGCGCCCGACTGGTTCGGCGCCGGCGTGCAGCCCGCCGCGGCGCTGGCCGGTTGCGCGGCGGTGGCCGAGACGGCGGCGCTGGTGGGTTTCCTGCCGGTGGACGAATTGCCGGCGCTGATCGAGGCCCACCCGGCTCTGCAGCTCTTCGTGGAGCCGCCGGCCGCACCGCGCACGCCCAGCGAAGCCGCCGACCCGCACATGAACCTGATGAAGATGCCGGTGCGCAAGCTGCTCAAGCGCGCGCCGGTGACGGTGTCGCCGCACAGCTCCATTCGTGCCGTGGCCGAGCTGATGCGCGACCAGCGCGTCTCTTCGGTACTGCTGGTGGAGCAAGGCCACCTGTTCGGTCTGGTGACCGACCGCGACCTGCGCAACCGCGCGCTGGCCGCCGGGCTGGACACGGCGCTGCCGGTGGTGGAGATCGCCACCGTGGCGCCGCTCACGATCGACATCGACGCGCCCGGATTCGAGGCGCTGATGCTGATGGCGCGCCACAACATCCACCACGTGCCGGTGATGGACGGCACGCTGCCGGCCGGCATGATCACCGCCACCGACGTGACCGAGCAGCACAGCAGCTCGGCCGTCTACCTGGCCGGCGACATCCACAAGCAGACCACGCTGGAAGGCCTGGTGGCCACCGCCGCCCGCGTGCGCACGCTGCAGCAGCACCTGGCCGCTGCCGGCGCCAGCGCCTATGCCACCGGGCACATGGTCACGGCCATCACCGACGCGATCACCGCCCGCCTGCTGCACCTGGGCGAAGCGAAACTCGGCCCGCCACCGGTGGACTACGCCTGGGTGGCCGCCGGCTCGCAGGCGCGCAGCGAGCAGACCGCCAAGAGCGACCAGGACAACTGCATGGTGCTGGACGACGCCTACGAAGAAGCCGCGCACGGCACCTATTTCAAGCTGCTCGCCAGCTGGGTGTGCGACGGTCTGGCCGCCTGCGGCTATATCCACTGCCCCGGCGAGATGATGGCCATGACCGACAAGTGGCGCCAGCCGCGCCGCGTGTGGGCCGAATATTTCCGCAAGTGGGTGGACACGCCCGAGCCGATGGCGCTGATGCTCACCTGCGTGTTCTTCGACGTGCGCACCGTGGCCGGCCGCGGTGAGCTGCTCGACGGCCTGCGCGCCGACATGCTCAAGCGCACCCGCGGCAACAGCCTGTTCCTGTCGCACATGGTGGGCAACGCGCTGAAGCGGCGACCGCCGCTGGGGCTGTTCGGCGGCCTGAGCACCATCCGTTCGGGCGAGCACAAGGGCACGCTGGACCTCAAGCACGAAGGCATCGTGCCGGTGGTGGACCTGGCGCGCGTGTATGCGCTGGCCGGCGGGCACGACGCCGTCAACACGCACGACCGGCTGGCCGTGGCGGCCGACAGCGGCGAAGTCAGCGCCCAGGGCGTGCACGACCTGCGCGACGCACTGGAGTTCATGTCCACCATCCGCATCCGCCACCAGGCGCGGCAGATGGCCGCCGGCCAGCCGGTGGACAACCACCTGCGGCCCGAAGAGCTTTCCAACTTCGAGCGCGGCCAGCTCAAGGACGCCTTCGGCGTGGTCAAGGCCTTGCAGGACGTACTGGCACACCGCTACCAGGGCGGCAGCCGCTTCTGACGGCCGACGACGGCAGCGCTTGCGCCATGCAAACGAGAGCGGGCGCGTTCGTCACGAATTCGAGTGACGACACCGCCTCCGGCGCCGCGCCCAATGGACACCGCGCCGGCACAGCCCGAGGTGGGGCGCACCTGCCGGGCCGACGTGAATTTCGCACAAGCCAGCCGGTGCACCTGCACACCCGGCGTCTGGCTGCGGTCCCTACTCTGTGCATACGGTGAAGCCCAGGGCATCCCCCCTGGCCACCGCAACGCACGAGGACCGACACATGCTTCAGATGTTGACGACGGCGAAAGCACCAGCCCCGCCGTGGGCTGGAACCGCG
This sequence comes from Burkholderiales bacterium, assembly GCA_011391855.1. GTDB lineage: Bacteria > Pseudomonadota > Gammaproteobacteria > Burkholderiales > Burkholderiaceae_C > Rubrivivax. The sequence continues at coordinate 1,647 of JAABPT010000195.1, read as the reverse complement.
CCCGAGGCCTGGTCGCCAGGCACCCTGCTGGCGCGGGCGCTGGACGAGGTGGACTTCGGCATCGTTCTGCTGGCCGAAGACGGCGAGGTGCTGCACCTGAACCACCGCGCACGGCACGCGCTGTGCGCCGATCAGGGCCTGCAGATGACGGACAACCGGCTGCACACCACCGACCCGCGCTCGATGGCGCGACTGCAGCACGCGCTGCACGACGCGGCTCGGCGCGGCCTGCGCCGGCTGCTGGCCCTGGGCCAAGGCGACGACCGCCAACTGGCCGCGCTGGTGCCGGTGCAGGACGGCGTGGCGGCGCTGCTGCTGGGGCGCTCGAGCGTGTGCGAAGACCTTTCGCTGCAGTGCTTCGCGCGCAGCCACGAGCTGACGTCGGCCGAGACGCGGGTGCTGGCCGCGCTGGGACGCGGCGTGGCGCCGGCCGAGATCGCACGCGAACAGGGCGTGAAGATCTCCACCGTGCGCACGCAGATCAGCGCCATCCGCCAGAAGACCGGCACCAGCACCATCACGGCGCTGGTGCGGCTGGTGGCCGGGCTGCCGCCGATGGTGGGCGCGCTGCGTGCCTGAAGGCGCGCCAGCCGGGGCTCTTGCATCGCGCCCGAAGCTGGCGGCCGGCTTCGGCCTTGCGCTGCGCGCGCCACCGCCAACCGGCGGCGGCAGTACGATGAGTCATGCCATCGCTGCCGCCGCCCACCGCATGAACGACCTGTCAGGCGCCAGCGACAACCTGCGCGAACTGGCGCGGCGCGGCGTGCCGCACGCGTACAAGAAAGGCCGGCTGCTGATCGAGGAAGGCGACCAGGCCTACACGATGTATATCGTGCTCAGCGGCAGCCTGCGCGTCTTCTCGGTCCACCCGGTGAACGGCCGCGAGATCACCTACGGCACCTACGGCCCGGGCGACTATGTGGGCGAGATGAGCCTGGACGGCGGCCCGCGCAGCGCCAGCGTCGAGACACTGGAGAACACGGTGTGTGCCGCGGTGACGCGGCAGACGCTGGAAGCCTTCATTGCCGAGCGGCCGGCCTTTGCCTTCGAGCTGCTGGCCAAGGTGATCGGCAGCGCGCGCCGCGCCACGCTGACGGCGCGGCAGCTGGCGCTGAACGACGCCTACGGCAACCTGAAGGCCTGGCTGGAGGCGGAAGCGGTGGCTTGCACCGACGGCACGCGCTGGATCGAGCACCGGCCCACGCACCGCGAACTGGCGGCGCGCATCGGGCGCTCGCGCGAGATGGTGAGCCGGCTGCTGAAGGACCTGGAGACCGGGGGCTACGTGGCGGTGGAGGGGCTGGGCTGGCGGCTGGGCAAGGCGTTGCCGGAGCGGTGGTAGCGGGAGCCTGGAGCGCCGGGCCGAACGGCTACAGCGGCGGCCGCAACCGTAGCTCGGGCGCCGGCCGTTGGCGATGCGGCACCGCGGAACGCGACGACAACGCCGCACCCAGGCCTTCGATCCGCCGCACGAGGTCGGCCAGTTCGCGCGCCTGATCCGGGTTCAGCGTGCGACGGTCGGTCAGGCTCTGGATGGGTGAAACGGCTTGGGCCCGCGCCAGCAATTGCTCCATGTCCAGCGTGTGACCGCGGCGCGCGGCGGCGTCGCCGAAGTTGCGCAGCAGGTCGGTCAAACCGTCCAGCAGC
>JAABPT010000194.1 GCA_011391855.1 Burkholderiales bacterium | reverse complement strand
ATCCGCGAGGCCGGCGGCGTGCCGGTGCTGTGGAAGACCGGGCATTCGCTGGTCAAGGCCAAACTGCGCGAGACCGGTGCGCCCTTTGCCGGCGAGATGAGCGGGCACCTGTTCTTCAGCGAACGCTGGTACGGCTTCGACGACGCCACCTACACGGCCGCGCGGCTGCTGGAGATCCTGTCGCAGCACGACGACGCCAGCGCCGTGCTCGACGCGCTGCCCACCAGTTTCTCGACGCCCGAGCTCAACGTGCCCTGCGCCGAAGGCGAGCACCATGCCGTGGTGGCCGAACTGCTGGCCCGCGCGGCCGACGGCCGGTTGGCCTTCGAGGGCGGCGAGGTGGGCACCATCGACGGCCTGCGCGTGGACTTCGCCGACGGTTTCGGCCTCGTGCGCGCCAGCAACACGACGCCGGTGCTGGTGCTGCGCTTCGAGGGCCACACGCCCGAGGCGCTGCACCGCATCGAGACCCAGTTCATGGCGGCGTTGCGCAGCATCAAGCCCGACGCGCAGGTGGCGCTGGCGGCCCATTGAGCGCCATCGCGTGCCGATCGAGCGCCCCTTGAGCGCCCATTGAGCACGCCTTGAGCCCGCCCGCCACGGCGCCGAGTCTGCGCGAAACGCTGGCGCGGGCGGCCTACTCCACGCTGCTGCGCCTGGCCACGCCGCTGTATTTGGCACGGCTGTGGTGGCGCGGCCGCCACGAGCCCGCCTACCGGCTGGCCTGGCGCGAGCGCCTGGGCGGCGTGCACGGCGTGGACGGCGCGTCGGGCGAGCCGCCGCCGGGGCGGCTGTGGCTGCATGCCGTGTCGCTGGGCGAGACGCGTGCCGCCACGGCGCTGATCGACGCGCTGCGCCGCCGGCGCCCGGGGTTGCGGCTGCTGCTCACGCACGGCACGGCCACCGGCCGCGAAGCCGGCGCGGCGCTGCTGCGCGACGGCGACGCCCAGGTCTGGCTGCCCTACGACACGCCCGGTGCGGTGCGGCGCTTCCTGCGCCACCACCGGCCGGCTGCCGGCGTGATCATGGAGACCGAGGTCTGGCCCAACCTGCTGCAGGGCGCGGTTGAGGCCGGCGTGCCGCTGGTGCTGGCCAATGCGCGGCTGTCGGAGCGCAGCCGCGCCAAGGGCGAGCGCCTGGGCGCGCTGATGCGCCCGGCGGTCGCCCGCTTCACGCGCGTGCTGGCGCAGACCGAAGACGACGCACGCCGCTTGCGCGACTCAGGCGCCCTGGACGTGCAGGTGGTGGGCAACCTCAAATTCGACGTCACCCCCGCGCCGGAGCAGTTGGCGCGCGGCCGGCAGTGGCGGCAGGCGCTGGGTCGCCCCGTAGTGCTGGCCGCCAGCACACGCGAAGGCGAGGAGGAACCCTTGCTGCAGGCCTGGAAGGCGCTGCGCGGACCGCGACCGCTGCTGCTGCTGGTGCCGCGGCATCCGCAGCGCTTCGACGAGGTCGGTGCCATGGTCGCCGCCGCCGGCCTGCGCGGCCTGCGCCGCAGCGCCTGGACCGACGCGCCGCCGCCAGACGCGGGTGCCGTGGATGTCTGGTTGGGCGACTCGCTCGGCGAGATGCCGCTGTACTACGCGCTGGCCGACGTGGCTTTGCTCGGCGGCAGCTTCGCGCCACTGGGCGGGCAGAACCTGATCGAGGCCGCGGCCTGCGGCTGCCCGCTGGTGATGGGGCCGCACACCTTCAACTTCGCGCAGGCGGCCGAGGATGCGCTGGCGGCCGGTGCGGCGCAACGCGTGGCCGACATCGGCGAAGGCGTGCACCGCGCAGCCGACTTGGCGGGTGACCCCGAGCGGGAGCGGGGTTCGCAGCGCGCGCTGGACTTCGCCGCCAGGCACCGTGGCGCCGCCGATCGCATGGCGACGGTCATCATCGCGCTGCTGCCTCCTTCGGCGTGACGCACGCGCTGCCGGTGGCGGGCGAGGGCGTGGGTGCATTCGACCGCCGCCCCGACCACGAGACCACGCCGCGCGACGCGCTGCGGGATGCGGGATGCGCGCTGCGGAGCGGTCGGCCCTGCGCGCTCAGGGCAGCAACAGCTGGTTCACTCTGGTCACATCGGCCGGCGACAGCTGCCCCGAAGCCTGGCGCAGGCGCAGGAAGCCGACCAGTACGTCGTAGCGCGCCTTGGCCAGGTCGCGCTGGGTGGCGAAGAGTGTCGTCTGCGCGTTGAGCACGTCGAGGTTGACGCGCACGCCCACCTTGTAGCCGAGCTGGGTGGCCTCGAGTGCGAGCTTGGTCGACGATTCGGCCGCTTCCAGCGCCGTGACCTGCGCCAGCAAGGACTGCACGCCGTTGTAGGCCACGCGCGTATTCAGTGCCACGCCGCGCCGGGCCGATTCCAGTTCGTTGCGCGACCTTTCCTCCAGCGACAGGGTTTCCTTGATGCGGTTCTGCGTTGCACCGCCGGTGTAGATCGGCCAGTTGAGCTGCACGCCCACGCCGCTGCGCGTCGTGAGGCCGCCAATGGCGACGGCCGAACCGTTGCCCTGGCTCGAACCCAGCGTGGCCACCAGGTCCACCGTCGGCAGTTCGGCGGCACGCGCCTTTTCGGTTTCGAGCGTGGCCACGTCGAGTCCCAGGCGGGCCTTGCGCACGATCGGGTGCAGCGTATCGGCCTCACTGACCCACACGTCGGCGTCGCCGCGGACCGTCTCCGGCAGCGGCACCGGCAGGGATACGCCCTTGGGCACCACGCCGAGGCGGCCCACCAGCTGGTCGAGCGCCAGGCGCCGGTTGCGCAGGTCGTTCTCGGCGCCGATGACCTGCGCGCTGCGCAGGTCGAAACGCGCCTGCGCCTCGCGCGTGTCGGTGATGGTGGCGGTGCCGACCTCGAAGTTGCGCTTGGCCGATGCCAGCTGCTCGGCGATGGCCGTCTTGTCGGCGTTGGAGGCGGACAGCGAGTCCTGCGCCGCGAGCACGTCGAAATAGGCCTGGGAGACGCGAACGATAAGGTCTTGTTCGGCCAGTTCGAGGTCGGCGCGGGCCGCCTCGTAAATCTTGCGTGCCTGTTCGATGGTGCTCTGGTTGGCGCGGTTGAACAGCGCGTAGCGCCCGTTGATCGCGGCTTGCACGGTGTTGCTGTCGCCGGTGCCGATGGTCGGCACGTCGATGACCTCGGCGTTGGCGCCGGCGGTGACGTTGGCCGACGGACGGTTCAGCGCCTCGGCCTGCGCCGCCCGGTACTCCGCCGATTCGGCCAGCGCGCGTGCCGCCAGGTAACCGGCATCGTAGCTGCGCGCCGCCGTATACAGCTCTTGCAGGCTCTGGGCGGAGCTCAGGCCCGGCACGGCAAAGGCGAGTGCGATCAGTGCCTTCCGTGCGACGGGCACGAAACGGGCCGGGCGATGGGTCAACGAACGCATGCAGATTCCTTCGGGATGGGCGGGGACGGTACAGCGGGCGCCGGCTTGCCGGGATGGGGTGTCTGTGCCGCCGGCAAGGTTATAGCGGCCACGGCAGGTTGGGTGCTGCCGCCATGCGACGACTTGCGCCAGGCGGGCGCCGTGAAGGCGATTGCGTGCGACAAGCTGCGGACACGGTGCGGTGCAGCGGCATCTAGAAGTGAAAGCGCGTGGGCTCTTCGAAACCATCCAGGCGCGGCGCCACGGTGTCGAAGAGGTCGATATCGGACCAGGCGGCGTCGCCCACACGCTTGAACAGGCGCGCCCGCATCATCGGCAGCTCGCCCACCACGGCAACCAGTCGCCCACCCACCTTCAGCTGCGCCAGCAGGGTCGGCGGCACCTCGGCCACCGAGCCCGACAGCAGGATGGCGTCGAACGGCGCCTCGCCGGGCAGGCCGCGCGCGCCTGCGGTGGCGCTCACCTCGTGCACGGTGACGTTGGCAATGCCGTTGCGGCGCAGGCTGTCGCGCGCCATGCGCGCCAGTTCCGGCCGGCACTCCAGCGTATGCACGTGCATGGCGCGGTGCGCCAGCAGCGCCGCCATGAAGCCCGAGCCGGTGCCGATCTCCAGCACCTTCTCGTGGCGCTGCACCTGCAGTTCCTGCAGCAGCCGCGCCTCCTGCTTGGGTTCGAGCATGTGTGGCCCCGCGGGCTCGCCGGGCAGCAGCGGCACCTGGGTGTCGACGAAGGCCAGCGCCCGCATGGCTGGGGGCACGAAGTCCTCGCGGCGCACGGTGGCCAGCAGCGACAGGATCGCCGGGTCGAGCACCTCCCAGGGGCGGATCTGCTGCTCGATCATGTTGAAGCGGGCGGTCTCGAGGTCCATTTTTATACGGTATAGGGTATCAGAATACCTGATCTGCCGATTCTAGGCGCCCATCTTGACGGCAGGCTGAGCGCGCCCCTGCCAGCGCCGCCGCGCCCAGGCAGCGAAGTCGTCGAGCCAGCAGTAGACCACCGGCACCACCACCAGCGTGAGCAGCGACGAGGTGATGACGCCGCCGATCACTGCCTGCCCCATG